>JBBRVL010000248.1:0-6179 GCA_038246925.1 Chloroflexia bacterium | reverse complement strand
CTTCGCCCTTCAGACCTCAAACACTGCGCCCGCAAGCGGAGCGATGTTGGTGATTTTCGGCTTCAATTTCAGGGCCAACGACGCCCTGAAGTGGCGGTGGATCGATGCCTCGGACTTCCCCGGAATTACTTTTTGGCAAGAGCAGCGAAGGGCACCCCAACCGGTGTCAGCGTCACATCCGTCGATGGTTACCAATTTACTTGCAACAGACGTATCAGCTGCAGCGTGCGCAGCCGCTCCTTGCGTGCCGGTCCACGGCAAAGACTTTATGCCTACGTCTACGTTGGACGCAATTCAAGTTTAAGTGGACCGATTTCGTTATGGACCCAACGACTGTCCCGCAGGGCCCTGTTGAGTTCAAACAGCTGGGCCGCATCGACTTGCTGCAAGTGGTGCCCGACGGTACCACCGTGGATTTCCTGATCACCGGCGTAAAATTGGCAACCGCGGCCGAACTGCTTTGACCTTGCCTGGGTCGGGGTGGGCATCAAGGTCCCATGGCTTCGACACTAAGGATCGGCGCACGAAATCCTATTTTTTTTTGCTGACTGTTCGCAACCAACACAGCCCGCCGGCCTGTGGGCCAGCGGGGCTGCGTTGCGAATCCTACTCGCCTACGGGCAGGCCATGAGGATACCACCGGGCCCTGGTTGGGCCTTCCAAATCTGTCCTTTGACAAGTGCGCTGAAGGTGACTGTGCTGCATGAAAGAAGGCTATCCGTATCCGCGAGGAATACGCCATAGCCGCCGCCTGGCCCCAAAGTGGCGTTCTTCAACGCCACCTGGGCGGTCTTGACGACGTTCAGCACGTCCATGAGGAACTTGCCGTTGAGCGCGATCTGGCCCGCCTCGCCATCTACGCTGCAATCTAGCTGGCTGGTGTTGTCGCCTACCTCGGCTGCCGTCGCGGATACGGTGATTACGCCGGGGGTGAGGTCTGCGCCTGGCTCCACCTGCACGCGAACGATGTTGGCCGAGTCTTTGGCGAACATCGAGGCTACACGTATGGACTTCAGCAGGTCGGAGGTCGCCACGACGGTGCGGGTGGCCCAGTCGGTCGGGATGACGCGGTTCACGTCCACGTAGTTCCCCTCTACCAGGCGAGAGGTCACTTCCAGGTTGTCGTGGCGGAAGACTACCTGATTGCGGTTGGCGGTGACTACCAGGCTAACAGGCTCGGCCTCTTCACCCTCGTCGTCGGGGAGGGCGCGGGCAAGCTCTATCATAGACTTGGAGGGGAT
The DNA here is from genome assembly GCA_038246925.1 of Chloroflexia bacterium. Taxonomy (GTDB): domain Bacteria; phylum Chloroflexota; class Chloroflexia; order QHBQ01; family JADMIH01; genus JADMIH01. The sequence goes on along the minus strand of JBBRVL010000248.1, from coordinate 4,938 downwards.
TATCAGCTTCACGGTCTCTGCGACGGGCGCGTCTAGGGTGGTGGTGCGCCGGGCGAGGCGGAAGCCGTCGGCGGCTGCCATCATAAGCTCGCGACCCTCGATCTGCACGTACACGCCCGCGAGGACGGGGCGGCTGTCGTCGGAGGAGGCGGCGAAGGCCACCTGGTTGATCATCTCCTTCAGGAGCGGCGCGGGCACTCGGGCCAGCGGCTTCTCTGTGACTTCGGGGATGATAGGGAACTCCTCGGAGGAGATGCCTTTGATGTTGGCCTCATAGCGAGCGCACTTGATGTTGAGGGTGCGCGTCTTCTCGTCCAGCACCATAGTCACCTTGTCGTTGGGGAGGGACGACACGAAGTCTATCAGCAGGCGGGCAGGGACGGTGATAGCCCCCTCCTGCTCGACCTGGCAGCCTATCCAGTGGGTGATTCCTACCTCCAGGTTGGTCGCGGCCAGCTTCAGGCGGCCACCGTCGGTGGAGATGAGGATGTTGTTCAGCACGGGCAGGGTGGTCTTGTTTGCCACAGCCTTGCCCACTGTCTGCAAGCCTTTATGCAGGTTCTCCTGCACGCACGATACTTTCAATCCCCCGCTACCTGCTATCCCTGCTACTGAGAGTATAGTAGCTGCGGTCCTAGCTGCGGTCCTGGTTGGGGCTTTCCTGGTCTTCACGGCTGTTTCCAACTTGTGCCTCCTTCATTCTGTCTGCTTATAGGTTTCGACTATCGGCTGTCTCCTGGTGGGATATTGGTGGGGTAATTGAGCAATTAGACGAGAGATGCTCGGGCCAGCCGGTTGGCCGTGGCCGCACATCCCCACGCTCTACACCGGTGTTGAAGAAACACCAGTGCGGCAACTTATAGTCCACACCATCGATGGTTATCCTCTCATTCACGGGGTCGATGTTGAGAGCGCTCAACTCCTCTCCGGCCAGGGTGCGAGTATTCATGCCAAAATGCAAATAGAGCCAGTAAGTAAGCGCAGCATGGTTGAGCAGAAAGCGATCTCGTAGCACCCCAGAATCGTGCGACTCCTCTGGCTTTGCCGCCTCCAATTCCGCACAGACTCGTGGACCAAGCGTGCGCGTGTAGTCTCCGAAGGGGAAGCCGTTGAATATGTCGGCTTCGTTCTTATCCCACCAGGGGAAGGTCATCTGTAGGTCTGCTTCGCGCTTGTCATTCATCCTCGTTCCTCGTTCCTCGTTCCTCTGGCGTTTCCATCTGCGTATCCACTTGCATATCGCCTCCCTTCAAAAACCGAGACCGGGATTGTGCCTCTATCAGAGATACGCCGTTGCTCTATCTGGGTGTGAGAAACAGCGTATCGCTGGCACGCACGCTTCCAGCGCCTCTTCCAGTGCCGTTTCCGGCACCTTTCCCTTCTACCTGGATCAAGCCGTTGCGACGTAACGTACCCAGGTTCTCACCAAACGTCCCACCTGATACTTCATAGCCCGTTCGCTCGGCCAACTCGATCCGTGAGAGAACGCGAGGATAGACCTCCACCAGTGCGTCGAGCATCTTTTGAGCGCCAGTCTTTAGCGCGCCACGCCACAGGGCTAGAAGCTCTTCAGTGGTCATCGGCTCGCGTGGCGCCGACTTGCCCGCTACCTTCAGGCCCGCTTCAGTAATCTGAGTGAGACCGCCCACCTCGGCTATCAGTTCTCTACGCTTGAGCCGGCTGAAGTAATCGCCGAATGTACCACCTTTGGCAGCATACCGGGCGAGAGTGCCGAGTTGCGCTCGCGTCAGACGCATCGGGTAGTGTCGGGCGAGGACTGCCAATAGCTTACGCTCGCCGGGCCTTACATCCGGCCCTGCATCCAGACTTGCCCCAGGGTCAGCATCGGCACGGGCACCGGCAGCCTCTCCGCTGGCATGACCAGCCTGCCCAGCCTGATCGTCTTCGTCGAGATCGCCAGGGAGAGCCGGGCGAGCTTCTGTCTTGCCCCTGTACTGGCTACATGCTTCATCCGTATTCATGCCACCCTTTGGTAATCGTGGTGCAACCCGCCAAGTACTGGATAGCTGATTATCTTTGCCTCGGTTCCGAAAGGTGTCCCTTGCTGTAACTGCTGCTCCTGTTGCTCCTGTTGCTCCGCCGGCTCTGCCCCCGCTGATTGGCGTGCCGCTTCTGGTATCTGTTGGCCGATCCCTTGATGTGGACGAGAGCGGTTGTAGTAGGCCACATACTCCTTGATCACTTCGTGCAGGTGCCTCTCCCCAAAGATCAGCACGTGATCCAAGCAGTCCCGTCGCGTACTGCCCAGAAACCTTTCGCAGTAGGCATTTGCTCTCGGCGCTCTGTACGGCGTTCGTAGCACCTCGATGCCACTGCCCTCAGCCACGCTCGTGAACTTGTCTGCGTATTTGCTGTCGTTGTCCCGGACCAGGAACCTTGGAACCTGCCCGAATGGCGTTGCCTCTCGCAGGACTGCGCTTCGCTCCATCTGGGCCGTCCATTCGTCTGTTGGGGATCGGGTCACTCCAAAGTGGACTACTCGCCGAGAGCCAAGCTCGATGATGAAGAACACGAGAGCCAAGCTCGATGATGAAGAACACGAACAAAGGCCGGAAGAACAGGTCGTAGACGGGTACGGGTACGGGTAGGAAGTCGCAAGCCCAGACCTGGCTCGCATGGTTATGGAGGAATGTGGTCCAGTTCTGATTGGGCTTGCGCTCCGACGGTCCCTGCTTGCGTGCCTGACGCATGTACTTCTGGATCTTACGCTTGTACGCTTGTACGCTTGCACACTCGAATGTCCAGCTTCAGCAACTCGCCTCTGATGCGCTCGGCACCCCACAGCCGGTTCTCGACCGGTTCTCGACGGCCATACGCTGGATCAACTCTATCGTTTCCGGGGGGATCTTCCGTTGGCGAGAAGCTATCCTAGACGTTCTAGTCCAAAACAGGCGAAAGCCCGCCTTGTGCCAGCGAAGTAGAGTGTCGGGCTGTAGGATAAGCAAGGCGCTTTTCCAGCTTCGGAGCCTACCAGCCAACAGCACCAGCAAGGTCCGGTCGGTCTTGTTCAATTTAGGCCGCATAACCTGTCGGCGTAGAACAATCAGCTGCTGTCGCAGCAGAGCATTCTCCAAAATCAATTCTTGCTTGCTGCAACAGAGGTCGAGTACTACACCGACGACAGCGCCAGCAGAGCCAGCAGAGATAGAATTGCTGATCGGCCTTTTCCAAACCCGGCCAACAAAACCCCGCCAAAGGGCTGGGACTCCAGCCCTCACAAACCATACGAGAGACTCCAAGAAGGCGACCAATTTCTGAGGCTTCTCCCACACAAGACTACCGAGCGCCAGACGACAAGTGAATTCTAACTGTTGCGCTGGGGCTATGCCAAGGACTAGGACTGGGAGTTGCGTGAACTGTTTGGGCTGATTGGTCAAGAGTACACTGATATCAAGCACGGATGAGGGAAGTAGCCATCACAGGCTGTGCGACCGACCAATTCACGCACAGATCTATCTGGTAGCCATCACAGCACTCTCAGATGAGATCCTGCTCGGACTTGGCAAGAGCGCCAAAGACATGGAACGCGAGTTTACCTCCGCGGGTAAGTGTGTGAGTTAGGATGTAAGCAGGTTACAAACTACGGATGAGCCTGAGCCAATATGTCTGTTGCCCAAAGCAGGAAAAGCCCAGTTGAGTACTCGCGCACCTTCTCCAACCGTGTTGCCCATTCCGGTATGTTAGCCATACTCACTGTATCACCAGGTTCGTAGTCTGATGTCGGCAGCAGATCATCGAATAGTTCACTTAGGCCATCCTGCAGTAGCTCCAGGTTGGGGTATCGCTCCCGACCCCTCTGTTCTGCATCCTTTAGTACTCTCAACAATCCAATTATAGCCTCAACCGCCGCTTGGAGGGCCTCGCTCACCTTCTCACTTATCGCTGCAATATGATTTTGGGCCATCTCTGTACCTAGCTCATCCAACTCCGGAAGTGACAGCAGGTCACGAAGGTGCCCAACCAACGAATAGAGTTCCACGGTGCGTGCATCAAGAGTGGCGGCCACCTCCAAAGCTGGTAGCTCCCAGGAGCGGAGGCCTAACTGCTTCAGAGTACCAGTCGGTATCTGCTTGAGCGCGTAATTCCACCACTTTAGCCCACCGGCGCTCTCGTCCGATTGGAGAACAAGCAGGAAGATATGCCAAGCCGTTGGGGCTAAAAGTCTGCCTCTTACCAGGGGTATGACCGTGAGATAGTGCCAATGGAAGGCTTGCACATAGTGCCTCAATTCATTGCCTTCGGATCGTGGCAGTGCCTGTCTAACTGCCTCCAGCACATGGTCTCGAGCCTTGTAGACACTCAAGGCCTCTGTGCCATCAATTAAAATACACAAAGTAGGCTCTCCATCCCACTTGATGGATTCACGGACTACCGAAAATGTAACACCTTCTTGCTCTGATAATACCTCCTTCAGTTTGCGTTCCACACTCCTTCTCAGGTTCTTCAGTGTATCGGCTACCTGCCCATTGAACACTTGCGTAGCTGACGGAGTCACCCGGTTGGGTTGAAAAGCTAGGAAATACCATAGGTTCCATACATGGCCGAACAAAGATGCTTCCTGCTTATCGAGAGTATCCAACTCTGCCTCTGTAAAGAAGCGGCCCAGCAGAAGCCTGAACTCCTTTTGTAAATCGTGCAATGACTCCATGGCCTCATTGAGGTTTATCATTGACAAGGACGAGATGTTGGGGTGAATGCCTTCCTTCTCCGATTGTTGCAACACTTTATCTCGGTTCGCCGGGATGCTCAATCCCTTGCCGAGAACTGGGTTCAGGCGTATAACATCAAAGCCTTGAGCCATAAACTTCTCGAGCGCAGTGACATACTTTGTGAATGCTTCTAAGTAAGGCCGATACTCCTTTATCAGCAGTCCTTTACGTGCCACCATCGCACCGGGCGACGCACTTCTCACCACTT
>JBBRVL010000247.1:0-6189 GCA_038246925.1 Chloroflexia bacterium | reverse complement strand
TACAGCTTGCCTGCATATTGCCCCTGCCACGCCAGGGAAAACGCTATCGCTCCGATTAAAGCTATAACAATAATTCCTGTGATGGTCCAGAGTGTCCAACCTATCCAGCGACGGCGGCGTTTCGGCTGCACAGGCGCTTCGGGCTTGACTGGAGCGGCAGCACGGCTCTCATACTCATACGCAGGCATAGGATAATGTCCAGGCCCGTATTGCGCGGTGTCATCGTCATAATCATAGCTGCCCTGCCCAGCGTAAGGTGCGCTCTCTGGCTCGTACGGGCGCTTCGCTGAAGGCTGAGGGGCGGGTGATGACTGGGCACGCCCACGCGTCGGTGCCTGTGATTGAGTACGAACGGGTGGACGTGCCGCAACCCTGCCGTTATCGAAGCGAGATGGCTCGACTACCGGCAGCACGCGTGTCTCTTTAGGGTCGTCTTGTGTTGGCGCTACGCTCTTGTTAGTGGTAGGCGTAGAGGTCCATTTCTCTACAGGCGCTTGATCTTGCTCGTCCGGCGACGGCGCGCTTCCAATAGGCTGCCCTCGTGACGGTCTCTGCGGCCACCGAGCCTTATATTCAAGCTCATCTTTTTCTTCAGGCATCTTACCCTTATCCATAGCAATCCCTCTAGTCCCAGTTGTTAGGTGTTAGTTATTGGATGTTAGTTGTTGCTATTGAAGTATCAAATTAGCATAGAACCCGAAACTAACAACTAGGGTCTTATGCTAGATAGGAAAGGCGAGTTGTTTGATATGAAGGAAGTCAGCCTTACCCAAAAGACGATTGATATAGATACACAAGGTATGTGCTGTCAGCTTGGTATACAAGCGGGCACACAACCCTCGAAAGGTATGAGCATGATTTTGCTGGAGGTTGAATTGGTCCACCAGTTGAGCATTGACCGTCTCGATGATCTGTCGAACTCGGTTGATGCGCTCAGCCACTCTGGGAGGGAGCTGCCTCTTCTGGTTGGCTCTAGGCACAGTCATCAGACAGACACCATTGCCTTGCTCAAGAGCCTGCGCCACAGGTTTGCTGATGTACCCCTTGTCAGCCACAGCGTCCAAGTCGGTATGCTCCTCCAGCAGTTCATAACCAGCTTGCAAGTCTGTGACATTGGCAGGAGCAAGAGCAAGCTCAAAGTCCAAGATCACCCCACCCAACGTCACAAGCAATTGCATCTTGTAGCCAAAGATCGTCTGCTTCTTGGAGGAGACACGCCCGAAGGTAGCTCCATTGATAGCCCACTCCTTAGATGCCCCAGGCACCAAGTGGAACTGCACCACAGGCAACGGCAAGCTGTCTATGCAGCACTGGCGGTCTTGGGCCAAGTCCAACAGTCGAAGTACCACTCCCCTGACCAAGTTGAAAGCGTGCATCAAGCCTCGTCTTCGCCTGTTGAAGCGACTTTGGGTAGGGATATATGGGAACAAATGTCGGTGGCGGCTCCACTCCGACAGCAGGCTCAACTCCGTGTCCCACCCTTTACATTCTCCTATAAGGGCCATCGCCATCAACTCACTGTCCGAACACAAAGAGGCAGGTCCAGGCCGTGGGAACAGGTGACTGACTTGTCGGTAGGTATCTTCCACTATGCAGTACATCCACAGGCTAAAGTCATCAAAGTCGGTTATCATTAGGGTATCCTCCGGTGTGTTGGGGTTTGGTATTGCAACCGCTCCTTTACCACATCGGAGGTTCTCTCGTCAATTATTTCTATCTAGCATAAGACCCAACTAACAACTAACATCCAATAACTCGCTTTATCCTTCTATCCACTTCAGGCGCACGCCGCCGATGCCAACAATGTCACCTTCGGAGAGGGCAACAGGTCGGCTTACCTCGGCCTCATTAAAGTAGGTGCCGTTGGTAGAAGCGACATCCTCCAGCCAGGCGCGGCCATCTCGCCAGCTAATCAATGAGTGCTCGGTAGAAACGAAGTCATCGTCGAGTGTTATCGTATTGGTCGGTTTCCTGCCGAGCGAGGTTACCGCTTGCAGAGTATAGGTCATCCCGGGCGACAGCCTGCTCCGCCCCGGATCGACTACCACCAGCTTGCCGTACTTCGACTTCGGCTGCCCCGCATCAGCAGGCCCCACATGCTTTAGGTCGCGTACGATCACGCGTACCACCTGGAACAAGAAAAGGTAGAGCAGCGCAATGAATGCGATACGTAGTCCCAGGATAAAGATGTCGAATGGTAAGTTCTCGATATTGGGCATAGTTTGATTAGCTGTTAGTTGTTAGTTGTTAGTTGTTAGCTGTTAGTTGTTAGTTGTTAGTCATAACTATCATTTGCATATAGCTCCGAGAGGAACTAACAACTAACAACTAACAACTAACAACTAACAACCCGTAACTATTCTTGAACGAACATTAGCTCAAACCCGCCGATAGAAACGAGGTCGCCAGGCGCGAGCACAACAGCTTCGACCGGCTGTTTATTTACGAAACTGCCGTTAGTAGAGCGCAGATCGCGCAACAGGTAGTGGCCATGCCGGAAAGTAATCTGCGCGTGGTGGCGCGATACCCTGGGATCATCTATCACAAGATCATTTTCCAGGCCACGACCTATAGACAGCAGGGCTTTCGTAAGCTGAAAATCGCGGTCCGACATATCTCCCGCGAGAGGCCGTAACGACGCGGGCGGTTGGGCAACTCCCGCCCCCGACATAGGACCGGGCACCGGGCGCTTGGCTACCTGGGGCATGGCATAGGTGCGGGCCATCGGCTCTTCTTCGTCGGGTGGCCGGTCGGTCCGAACTGTAGCCAGCGCGGACTTGGAAGGCTCGTCGCTCAAGCGGGCCGTCACCTCGATGCTTCGCTTGGGCGCGTTGTCGTCCTGCTGCAAAATCACCCGTGGCCTCGACACCAGAGAATAGCCCCGCTCTGCCGCCAGGTCAGATATGAATTCGGCCATATTATGCTCTAGCGAGTGCTTGAACGGTTCGAACTCCGCAAAGTCTTCAGGGTGCAGCGCCACTTCGTAGTGATTCGGCACATAAGTGCGCCCTACACTGATCGTCGGTTGGGCCTCCATCTCGCGCTCCAGCCTCTTGGCAAGCTCGGCTGGCTGGATCGGACTGCGGAAGAGCCGCGCGAACGATCCCTCCATCAACCTTTCGATGAAGCCCTCAAACCGCTGTAAAGCTTGCAACTTTGACCTCCGCGTCTTGACTAGCATACTCGCATAGCCTACAAGCAGGGTAGTCTACGCACACGAATTATACTCGCTGGCCTCGAATAGGGTCAAACGGGTGGAAAGGGGTAAAGTCGCCAGCTTATCGTAGAGTTCACCGCAGAGACGCAGAGGATTTTATGAGAGTTTATGCCCTTCTATCTGTGACCAAGAACGGCAAGGAGGCAATGAGCAGCCACAATAATCTCTGCGCCTCTGCGTCATGAGCGTAGCGAACTCGGTGAATCCAAGTTTGAAGACTTAAGAAAGGGCGAGGCATTTTAGTGGATGTATAATCCCCTGCAATTTCGATGATTTAGGCGTCATGGTATAAAAAATGCTTATCCCTTATGATAGGATTAGTGGAAAAGACTCTTGTTCGTCTTATATCTCACTGCTATAATTATGGTAACAGCGATTGCTGAACTACCAACGGGGTGACTGACGGCACCTAGAACAGGGCCACGATATGCCAGGACGCCATTCACCACCTCCTGTTGTGGACAAGCCTGCAACGGAGAAACTGAAGAGGCCGAAAAAGAACGGGGCGGCTAAGAAAGAGGCAAGAGGTATTCAACGTCTCCTCTTCGAGGAAACAGACTCCCTGGCCCGGCGGCCTCGCCCCCCCAAAATAGATATTCCCGCGGTAGTGCTCGATGCCCCGCTAGATACTTCTCTCCCGGCAGACACCCAAGAATCCACCCCCGGTCTCCCTGTCTCAATCTCCGGCAACGACCCCTCATTTACTCCTGCTGAAGAGCCGCGCCTCCGCCCTGGTATCTTCACGGTTGGAGGCATCGATTTTCACCACGAGAGCGAAGCAGAGTTCGCCCGCCTGTTGAGCTATTACGGCATCGAATGGCTTTATGAGCCTCACCAGTTTCCGCTCCAGTGGCGCGAAGGCCGACCGGTTGAGATGTTCTCCCCCGATTTCTACCTGGTCGAATATGACTTCTATATCGAGCTGACCACCATGCGCCAGTCGCTCGTGCGTAAGAAAAACCGCAAGCTGCGTCTACTTCGTGCGCTTTATCCGGAGATCAACATAAAGCTTCTTTACCGCCGCGATTACGAGCGTCTCCTCTCACGCTTCAGCATCGGACCTGAAGACGCCGATGCTAGCCACCCGCCGGAACAAGAGCAGTCTGACGCCGACTTGCCTGATAAAAGTGAAGGACCCTGTTAGCCCTGGCGCATATGATACAGTCTAGCTGGATGCCTCCCCCGGAGCCGGGCGCTCACGACCAACCCCCGGATGTCCAGCTTTTCATCTCCGAAGAAGAGTTACAGGCACGTGTAGGTGAGCTTGCCTATGACATAGCTCAGGACTACCGTAACCTGGGCGTCACTGCCTCACAGCCATTGCAACTGATTGGCGTCCTCAAGGGTGTAGTGCCCTTCATGTCCGACCTGATGCGCGCCTTCCCCCTCGATCTGCCCGTCACAGTTGACTACATGGCAATTGCGCCCTACGGTCCACAGACCCGCAATAGCGGCGGCGTGCGCGTTCTGAAGGACCTTGATGAGTCTATAACCGGACGCCACGTCCTCCTTGTTGAAGACATTGTGGATACGGGCCTCACCCTCGGCTACCTGACGAAGCTGTTACGCGGAAGGCAGCCACAGTCGTTGCGGGTCTGCACCCTCCTCGACAGGTCGAGCGTCCGCCTTCTCGATCTGCGGATTGCCTATGTCGGCTTCGAGATCCCTGACCAGTTCGTAGTCGGCTACGGCCTCGACGCCCACGGACTCTACCGCAACCTCCCCTATATAGGTGTCCTGAAGCGCCCTGAACCCCAGCAAGAGGTCTTAGTTAACCCAGAAACATAGGCTTATTCCCGGTTGCCAAAAGAATTGTAGGGGCGGACCTGTGTGTCCGCCCTGTTTCCTGACCACGCTCTTCACGGCTAACTAACAGGGCGGACACACGGGTCCGCCCCTACATCCTACAAGTCAATTGTGTTACAATAAAGGGACGGCTATCTAACCGCCCAAGAGCACTATACCCAGGAGCACCTCCCCTTGAGCACAAAAGCAGGCAGGCCAAAGTCGCCTAACAAGCAAAACCAAAAGAAGCAGAACCAGCAGGGACAGGCACAACAGTTCCCCCAGTCTCAGCAGCCCCGCCCCACTATACAGACAGCCACTTCACAGTCGCAGCTTGACCAGGCAGCCAAGCGCGAGTCCCGCTTGGAGCGACAGGCCCTCGCTCGCGCAGCCGGTGAGCGCCGCCGCCGCAAGCAGGCTATTCAGCGGTATGCCATTGTCATAGCCGCCCTTATCGTAGTGCTTGGTGGGGCTACCGCCCTCCTTATGCGAGAGCTTAACAAGCCCGGTGAACAGACGGCCTTCCAGCCTAGTCCCCACGTCCAGGAAGGTCAGGCCCACGATGCTTATATCACCGACCCTCCCACCTCCGGCCCCCACTTCGACAACCTACCCGGCTGGCGCGTTTCCACTACACCTATAGTCAAAGAACTACTCGTGCATGGTCTGGAGGATGGTGGCGTAGAGATCCATTACCAGCCTAACCTCGATAAGGCGACCGTTGACCGGCTGGCAGCCTTAGCCACAAGCTACATCGAGAGAACGGACGCCAAGAACCACGTTGTCATGGCCCCCTACGAAGGTCTCACCGAGCCGATAGTGCTGACCTCATGGCGGCGCATCGACCGCCTCCCTGCCTTCGATGAAGCCCGTATCCGCAGCTTCGTAGACGCATATGCTGGCATCGATCACCATGGGGATACTGGGAACCATTAGACAGCACAGAGATATAGCCCAAGCAAAAAGCCTCCCGAAGATATTAGCGGGAGGCTTTTGTTATTGACGGAACCGGCTGACTACTTGTTCTCTACGGCCCTAGTAGCCAAGCAAAGCTACAAGCCCGTCCCAACCCCGGTCTACAAGTATCCACAGCAGCATCAGCCGACGCATAGACCCACTATCAAAGCAATGGCAGCTACTGATTGCCAGCCGTTCGTCTCGGTCCGTGCCCAGCGTTTTCCCCTGAG
>JBBRVL010000246.1:0-6201 GCA_038246925.1 Chloroflexia bacterium | reverse complement strand
TGTGGGTGTTAGCTTATTGTGACCGGCGATGGGAGAGATGATGGCTGAAAATCGATACGACCTTGTGGTGATTGGCGCGGGGGCAGCAGGCAGCACAGCCGCCTCGAAAGCAGCCGAGATGGGCGTGCGAGTGGCGATGGTTGAGAGCGACAAGCTTGGAGGCACATGCCTCAATTATGGCTGCGACCCCACCAAGACGCTCCTCAGTATAGCCAAGCACCTGCACGACGCCCGCCACGCCGACCGATACGGCCTGCGCATCCCGACAGCCGAAGCCGACTGGGAAGCGGTGACCGAGCGAGTAAAGTCGGTGATCGAGAAGATACGCGGCGGCACCCACGAAAAGGCATGGGCCGAGACCCAGAGCAACGGGATTGACCTGTTCGCGGGCGAAGCGAGCTTCATCTCCCCACATGAGCTTTCCGTTTCGGGCCAGACTATCAGCACAGAGCGAGTCATCATCGCCACGGGCGTCGAGGCACGCGGGCTTGACATTGAAGGTTTGGAGGCAGTTGGCTACATCACCAACCACGAAGCTGTGTCGCTGCCGACGCTCCCAAAGCGGCTTGCGATAGTGGGCGGCGGGCCTATCGGTATAGAGTTCGCCCAGATGTTCAACCGCTTCGGGGTTGAGGTGGTGGTCCTCCAACGTGGGCCAAGCCTACTTCCCAGTGAAGATAACGAGCTAGCCGGGATGCTTTGCCATATGCTCTCCACCGAGGGCATACAGATGGATACAAACGCCGACCTTTTCTCCGTACCTGCTCCAGGAAATCGCAAGCGCCTGATCGTGCGCCATGGTGACCATGAAGACGAGTACGTGGTCGATGAGATCCTGGTGGCGGTCGGGCGCCGTCCGAAAATCGGCAAGCTGAACTTGAAGGCCGCGGGCGTTGAAATAGAGAAGGAGAAACTCGTTCTGGATGATACCCTTCGCACTACTGTTCCTCACATCTGGGCAGCAGGTGACGTGACGGGTGGTTACCAGTTCACTCACATAGCGTCGGAGCAAGGCGAGTTCGTCGTGCAGAACGCCTTTGCCTCGCAACCAAAGCCGTTTAATATTCCCGTTGTTTCGTGGGTGACTTTCACGAACCCGGAGCTTGCTCACGTCGGCAAGACCGAAGTCCAGTTACGCAAAGAAAATATACCTCACCGTGTCGCCCGCATGCCACTTAACAAACTGGACCGCGCCATCGCCGAAGCGGAGACCGACGGTCTCGTCAAGATGCTCGCCGGTGAAAAGGGAGAAATCCTCGGCTGCCACATCCTCGCCGCACGGGCAGGCGACCTCATAGCGCCTGTAGTGCTAGCCATGAAAGCCGGGCTGACAGTAGACACACTTGCGGAAACGATATTGCCCTACCCGACTATGGCCGAAGCGGTACGCTGGGCTGCGGACATGCTCAAGAACGGGCGGGAACCAAAGGAGTAACGTCCTCTGCTCTGCTCCTGGTAGTAGATAGCGACCCCACGCGATACTGCCGGAAGGTCTTTACTCCTTGCTATCCAATCTTTGTTTCAGCCACTCTGCTATATCCGACAGGCTCTGTGCTGACACGTGGTGTGCCATCGGGTATTCCCGGTAAGTGAGGTCCACAGGCAGCTTGGAGAGAATATCACGTGTTTCGCGCCCGTAATGGATGGGGAGAACCTGGTCGGCGGTGCCGTGGACTAATAGTATTGAAAGCCTCTTTAGCTTTTCCGGGGGAGCAATTTTGGGCAGCACATCGGGCAGGGTGCGCCCACTCATCGCAACAACCCCTGCCAGTTTTTCAGGCGCAGTCAGCGCCAGGCTCATGCTTATTGTGGATCCCTGGCTGAAACCCATGAGATAGACCCTCTCTGGGTCCAGCCCATAGGCATCCACTGCCTCATCAACGAAGCTGAGCAGGGCAAGCCTGCTGCTCTCGGCCTCTTCAGGCTCTATCACAGGTCCAGCCGGGGTGAACTGAACGTGGAACCAGGCATAGGAGCCGTGACCAAGCGTATGCGGCGCCCTCACGCTGACAATGAAGAACCGCTCATCCAGGTGCTCGACCAGACCAAAGAGGTCTTCTTCGTTACTACCGACCCCATGCAGGAGTAGCAGTAGGGGCGGCTTCTCTGTTTTTACGGAAGGCTCGCGCACCAGGTGCGTCAGTGATAGCTGTTTAGTTTGCATGGCCTGCCTAACTGTTCAGCGCCGGGAGGACTTCGCCCACCAGCATCTCAAGCGTAATCAGGTTAGGGAACCCCGCGCTGCCGAGCATGAAGTAATCAACACCCAGATCAATGAACGGCTGCATCTGCTCGATAAGCTGCTCAGGTGTGCCAACGAAAGCGTTGCCTGCCTTGATACGTCCACCCGACATTGCCTCGACCTCCTTCTCGGTCGGCGCACAGGCGCAGCCGCCGAACCAGGTACGCCTCAGCGTGGAAGGGTCCCTATTCTCATCGATACAAGCACGCTCGCACTCATCAACCTGGGCGCGGTAATCTTCGATGTTCGTCCACGATACGTTCCACCAGTCGGCATGCCGGGCAATCAAGCGGAGCATCTTCGGCTTCGCGCCCCCTATCATGATTGTGGGTATAGGATCGGGCTTAGGCTCGCACCATGCCTCTTTGACCTGGTAATATTTCCCCTCGAAAGTGGCTCTCTCTTCATGCCACAACGTCTTGATTACACGCATATACTCCTCTAGCTCCTCCACCCGTTGTCCTGCGGGTGGGAAATCGTAGCCATAAGCTCGATATTCGTCCTCTTTCCAGCCCGCGCCTATGCCGAGGATGAAGCGGCCTTCGCTCATGTACTGAAAGGTCGCAGCCATTTTCGCGAGAAGGGCAGGGTTGCGAAACGATTGGCAGAGTACCGCATTGCCGTACTGGAACTGGGGGTAGAGCGCCGAAAAGTAGGTCAGCGCGGTCCACGCTTCCATCAGATCGTTGTCGTCGAACTGCAAGTGGTCCACGAACCATACTGAGTCGAAATGCCCGCTCACAAGCTCCAGGCCGCGCCGCACGTCGGCTACATATGAGCCTCTATTCGCCTTTTCACGCGCCCCGGACGGTATCGACCAACCGAATTGTATCTTTTTGGACATGATGCTCCTCTCGAATGTCTAGTTTTCTTTCAGAGCCTGGTTGTAGCAATAAGCGCACCCAGCTATGACGTTGGGGTTAGGGATTAGGGGTTAGGGATCAGAAAGCAGTAACCTTGAACCTGGAACTTACACTTTATATGCCAGCTACCAACCCCTAATCCCTAATCCCTAACCCCTAACCTGTAAGTGGTACACTTAACATATCACGTTAATCATAGGGGTTATCAATGAAAATAATAGTAATAGGGTGCGGGGTATCGGGACTTACAAGCGGCGTCAGGCTGCTAGACGCAGGTCACGAGGTGCAAATCTGGGCGCGCGACCTGCCGCCGAATACCACATCTAATATAGCGGCGGCTATATGGCACCCTTATAAAGCCTACCCGCTCGAACGAGTTGTCGAGTGGGGCCGCAAGAGCTTCGAGGTGTTCAGCGAGCTTGCAGAGGACCCGCGCACCGGCATCATCATGCGCGAAACGCTTGAGATATACTCAACCGATGTGCCCGACCCTGAGTGGCGCAGTTGTGTGCGCGTCTTCCGGCGGGGTCTGCCGGAGGAGATACTCGAAGGCTATGCCACCTGCTACATATTCGAGACGCCGGTGGTCGAGATGTCTATCTACCTGCCATATCTGATAGACCGCTTCAAGGGAAGTGGGGGCAGAATTGTGCAGCGCGACGTTGCCTCTCTTGATGATGCGCTTGCGGAGGCCGAAGCTGTCGTCAACTGCGCAGGGCTTGGAGCAATTACCTTCGTCGGGGATGAAACGATGTATCCTATTCGCGGGCAGATCGTCCGCGTCGAGCCTCCTCCTATCAGCCGCGTAATGCTCGACGAAGACGAAAAGGAGGACAACGGCGTCACTTATATAATCCCGCGCTCCCGCGACTGCTATCTGGGCGGCACCGCGGAGATGGGTAACTGGTCATTGGAGCCGGATATGGCGACGGCCCAGGAGATTATCGAGCGATGCGCCCGTATCGCGCCTGAAGTCCTCAACTCGAAGGTTGTCGAGCATGTGGTAGGCCTCCGCCCCGGACGGCCCACCGTGCGCCTCGAATCTGAGCCTCAACTCGACGGCAAGGTCGTAATACATAACTACGGGCATGGAGGCGCGGGCATCACACTCTCATGGGGCTGCGCCGAGGAAGTGGCTTCATTAGTTACCAGTGGTGAGCGATGAGTGGTGAGTGATGAGTTATTACCACCAGTTTTTCTGTCTGCGAGGGCGAATATATGATACATGCAATTTCATAAGACAGCTACGGTGGCATCTATCTTGATGTAGAATCGACAACGGCCGGGGCGATGTTGCTCCGGCGCAATCTAAAACCTAAAGTCTTTGAGGAGGCTTAACACATGAAGAAAGTTACAATAGTGGTAGTGGCGGCACTGGCGTTTATTGGACTGTCAACGGGCGGGGCGTATGCGCAGGGTGCGGGCCCGGCTAACAGGGCGGTAATTCAGTTAGCCGAGCAGAACGGCTCAGGCCAGACGGGCACGGCCACCCTGACGGGCACGGCAGATGGCAAGCTTATGGTAATGGTGGAGCTTTCTAACGGCACAAGTGTGGCCCAGCCTGCCCACATCCACAATGGCACCTGCGCCAACCTTGATCCCAAGCCCGTTTATCCCCTTACCAGCCTCACTAACGGCGTTTCCGACACGACAGTAGATGTATCGATGGAAACGCTCATGGCCGGACAGTATGCCATCAACGTACACAAATCGGGGCCTGAAGCGAGCGTGTACGTTGCATGTGGCGACATAGTCAACATGCAGCTTGGTGGTGGAGCAGGAACAGGCGAGACGGTGGGTATGCCTAGCACAGGCAACAGCGACCAGACTTTCATCGTGCTCGGCTTGATCGCTCTTGCAGCTACGCTCACGGGCACAGGCTTGAGGTTTGCACGCCGCAAGGCCTAAGCTTGCAGTTCGGACATGAAAGATCATGCGTGATGCATGACGGCTAAAAAGAGAAGGGGCACTGCCTGTATGGCAGTGCCCCTTCTTCGCTGCGAGTGAAGGAATTTCCGCTTACTTCACTATCACCTTAGCGACCATCTCAGGGTGGATGGTACACCAATACTCGTATGTGCCGGGGTTAGTGAAGGTAAAGCTGTACTTTTCGCCTACCTTTTGCAAGATAGAAGAGTCCATTACCTTCGGGGCCGACTTGCTTACCACGTTGTGGGGCGCGGTATCGAGCTGGGTCCATGTGACCTTCGTGCCGACGGCAACTGTAAGCTCTTTCGGTTTGAACGCGAAGTCAACGATGTCAACTTTCGCTTCGGTGGTAGCTGCATACTTGGCCTTGTAGCGGAAGGTGCCAAGCTGGGAGAGAAGCACATCGAATGGAGCTTTGTTCTCTGTGTGCATCTCGAACACTGCGCGCTCGAAGTACTGTACCGTGTAGGTCTTGCCGTCTAGCTCGTTGCGCTCCGTGAACTCTTCGGAGATCGGGAAACCTTGTTGCGCGAGGCCTCCGTTCTTCTGCCAGTATGCAAGGAACTTGCCGCCTACACGCTTACCTGTCTCTTTGAATAAGAGAGAGCCTGCGGTGTTGTTCGCTTTCTGGTTGGGAGCGCCGCCAGCGTACTTCTGCTTGTAGAGGAAGTTGCCCAGCAGTGAGAGAAGCACATCGTTAGGAGCCGGGTTCTCCGGGTGAGACTCGAACACAGCACGCTCGAAGTACTGTACCGTGTAGGTCTTGCCATCGGTATCGCTTTTCTCTTGCATCTCTTCGGAGATAGGGAAGCCCTGCTGAGGCAGGCCACCGTGCGTATCCCAGTAGGCAAGGAACTTACCCTTAACCGTTTTGCCTGTCTCCTGAAAGGTGCGTGAGCCTCCCTGCGCGCTAACCGTGCCCGACGAAACGAATAAAGGGGCCGCGAGCATCAAAGCGGTAAAAACAGCTAGCCATGACATTCTATTTCTGACCATGATTTCTCCTTCGTGATTTAATGTTCAATCTACTGCGCTTTGTTTATACGTGGGGCGTTACAGCGCGATGCGTCTATTGCTTATTCTAAATTGTATCATTTTTGCTGCCGACCGCCACGGCGCAAGCAGGGTATAACAAAGAAGGCTAAAGACTCTGAAATCTCTAGCCCC
>JBBRVL010000245.1:0-6234 GCA_038246925.1 Chloroflexia bacterium | reverse complement strand
GATGGTCGTTAAGCAGACAGGGCGGACACACGGGTCCGCCCCTACACCACCCTTATTCTGAACGCTTACACTCCTGGAAGTCATCTCATAAATGGGCTACACTAAAAGTAATGCACAAACTCTACACTGATCTCGCCACATGGTGGCCTTTGCTCTCTCCCCCTGAAGACTACCTTGATGAAGTCACTTTCTTCCGGCAGGTGCTGGTGGAGGCGGGACTACCTGCCTCGCCGTCACTACTCGAACTGGGCTGCGGCGGCGGCAATAACGCACTCTATCTCAAAGCCAACTTTGCCCAGGTGACGCTTACGGAACTTTCACCGCAGATGCTCGCAGTGAGTCGCACCCTCAATCCCGACTGTGAACACATAGTGGGAGATATGTGTACGCTGCGCCTTGAGCGCGCCTTTGATGTGGTCTTCATCCATGACGCCATTGACTACATGACCACCGAGCATGACCTTCGCCTCGCCCTTGAGACCGCCTTTCTCCACTGCACCCCAGGCGGGCTGGCCCTTGTAGTGCCCGATTATGTCAAGGAGACCTTTGAGCCAAGCACCGACCACGGCGGAAGCGATGGCATCGATGGCGACGAGCGGGCCTTGCGCTATCTGGAATGGACTTATGATCCGGACGACACCGATACGACCTACACCACCGACTACGCCTATCTGTTGCGCGAAGGCAAGCAACAGATACGTATGGTGCATGACCGGCATATTCTTGGACTTTTCCCACGCGACGAGTGGATACGGCTGCTGCGCGAAGTCGGCTTCCAGCCGAAGATCACCCGCGACCAGTATGGGCGCAATATATTCATCGCACGCAGGCCAACGTAAAGAGGCGCATACCCAGGTGTTGCGCCTCTCATAACGAGAGTTCGGGTGGAGGAGGCGCAATTTCCGTGTTCTGGAATGCCTCAATCTGCCATTTGTCGTCAGGGCCACTCTGTGTCATGGCCCAAGTCGTAATGGTATTCTGTGCCTGAGGGAATGTCTGACCATCTCGGTCTAATATTCCCGTAAGTTCCCAGCGAACGTGTGCGATGGCTATATTCTCCCGGAGGAATCTGACTTCTATCTCTGTGGGCACCAAGTGACTCTGTCGGAACAGAGTCTTGTGAAGCGCAGTCATACGTTCCTCTATCTGGGCGCGTCCTTGCCACCACCCTCCCCTGATATTCATGAGATCAGCACCATCTGAGAAAAGTGCAGCATAGGCTGTCATGTCGTGGCGATTCCAAACCTCAGCGTGTTGCTGAATCATCTGTCTAATAGCTTCCTCACTCTTCTTTGACATGCCTCTGCCCTATATCTCCTAATCGGGAGATGCTTCTACCTCACTGCCGCAAGGGCGTTATCAAGCGCCTTGCGGTCAGTCGAAGCTATAAGCGTTACCCTGTCGCCCGAATATTTCAGGCCGAAATAGCGCCCGCCATCGCTCCAGAGCTTGTCACCTTCCGATTTGGCGGCCTGGAAGGTCTCTTGCATGGCATTGTAAAACTCATTCGCCTCGCTTGCCGTATCCCACCGCGAGTCGATAAAGAGCAGAGCACTGTTTCCATTCTGGTATAAGTCGTATTCCCCACCACCCCAACCGTCGGCTGCGTCTGCTGGGGCACCAGCGCCATTCTCCTTCAATATCTCGGCGAAGTCGAACTCGCCCAGCGTACTGCTATGCTTGAATGTCCAGCCGCTGCCCAGCGTGCTCGTGAGAGGAGGTATAGTCACGGGTAGAGGCACATCACGAGGGGTTTGCAGGTACTTTTCGGGGTGCAGTACCTGCTCGGTGGAGATAGGTGGGTCTTCCAGTGCCCTGTTCACACGGTCGAAGCCCCCTTCCTCAATCAGCTTGCTGACGAAAGACGCACCTGAATCGTAAGGGAACAGTAGACTATCACGAATATAAGTCGGTACGGTGTCGATGACAGTGGAGGGATTGTTGCTGCTTTCCTCCAGCATCGCTTGAAACTCTTCCTTAGTGAAGTGCTTGTATGCGTACATATAGCCCGCCAGAGTAGCATCGCCCTCCACGAGCGAGCGTATCGCCGTGCTCCGGTCGTCGTCCGGGCTGTCTTCAGGCAGGAGCTTGTCGAGATCGTAATGCTGGTCCTGTAGGCTATGCACAAACTCATGGGCCAGGGTTTCGCGCGCCTGCGGGCTTAGCTCCTTTTGGTCTCCAAGCACAAATAGTTTGTTCTCCGTCGAATCGTAATATCCCGCGATATTCTCCGTATACAAGTCTATGAATAATTGGTGAAGGTCGAGTGTACGGTCCTTGCTCAGGCGCATCAGCCAGTACAATACCGCGTCTCGCTCTGCCTCCTCTTTGGGATAGTCTTTTTCGATGTCCCTTATCAGATTAGTGCGCAACTGGTCGCGCGTGATGAAGGTCTCGACAACGTCTTCCTTTGGCTTTAGACCGCGAACTTCCTCTACCGCGGCCTCGACCGCACTGATTTGTTCAGGTTCGTCTGCGCTACCCGCCGAAACGGTGGGAATAACCGCAGTACCTGTCTGCACTGTCCGGGTTGGAATGGTGGTGGCTCTTTCAGTACCGGCAGTCGCCTGTTGAGAGGCTTCGGTTGGAGTGGTTATCACCTCCGGCACTGAGGTGGCCGTAAGGTTAGTGACCTCGGGGGTCGGCGATACCGGTAGACCTCGCACGTCACAGGCCGCCAACAACAAACAAACAAGACAAATCGCAATGCGTAATCCCTGGCGCATTAGTGCTCCCTTCTAAATTAAAACACAGCGCAGGTGCGCCCTACGTCATTTTACGTATCCTAACTCAGTATAGACGCAATAATGCACCGCGTCAAGCGGGAAATAAGTACCGGGCCTACTGGGAGCATTGAGTAATGAACGATAGAGGCTAGGGAAAGGGAACCCACTTCTTCGTCTCATTTGGGTTTGAGCGGACGCGGCTGAATAATAGGGAGTCGGGGATCATGACCGCCTGGGTATGATGAGCACGGCGGGAGGTAGGAAGAGATCAGACGCGAGTGGAAGGGAGCTCCTACTTGTGAAAGCCGTGATGAGGGATCATCACTACAGGAGCGTGCTCACCCGTGGCGAAATCGATACCCTACCCCGCTCACAGTCTCGACTGAGGAGGCTTTCTCTCCAAGCTTCTTCCGTAGTTGGCGTACCACCGAGTCCACTACGTTGCTGCCGCCCTCGTAGCTGTAGCCCCAAACGTCCTCGAGCAGGGACATGCGCGATACTACTTTACCCTCGCGCCGGTAGAGGTAGAGCATTACCTCGAACTCCAGCCGCGTCAGCCCTACCCGCTGCCCGTCAACGACAAGCTCACGTGCATCCATGTCCAGGATATCCTCTTCCACACCTAGCTCGGCGGAAACAACTCTTGCCAGCCAGCCGTCAACCGATAACGGCCCGAAGTCCAGAATCATTGTGTAGTAATTACCGCCATCGATCTCCAGGCTGGCTTCGCTGAGCCACCGGAACCCCAATTCCTTCAGTGCCGACCAGTAAGCCGGATGCTCGCTGTGTGCTCCATAAAGGCGTCGCAGGTGCGGACGGAGTTCCATGTACGTCCGCTTGACGTCGAGCCAGATGGCCGCCTGCTCAGGCGAGAGCTTCTCGCCCTCCTCCAGACTGAGCCACCGGCGTAGGAAGAGTACTCGCTGGTTCTTCGGTACAGGGTCGTTGGCCAGATGATTACACAGACTACTCGTGATTGGATCATCTGCCAAAAAGGTAGGGTCCACGGTCGCCGGGTCGAATATGCAGCAGAAGCCTGTGACGGCGCCGTGCGTATTGCGCGCCACGTAGAAAGATTGGGGAAGGCGTGACCACCAGGTATCCAGCAGGGCGGCAGCGTCGGGACTTTCATGCCGCTGGGTGATGAGGCGAATGGCTGCGGCGTCCTGGGGGAGAGCCGGTTCGACGGTGAACTGCTGGCCTCCGCTGGGGAAGAAAGCTTCTCTGATGATTGGATTCTCAATGATGTAGAGTATGTCTGCTGTGTACCGCCACAGGTCCTGCCTGCCCGCCGAGCGCACTTCCTGGCGTAATTGCCGCCAGGCGGCGCGTCGGTAGTTACGATACGCACTGGGGTCTGCGGCCTTCAGTGCAGCAGCAATGGTCTGCTGCACTGTATCATGAACGATGAGGCCGTCACGCCCGCTCTCCACAAACGGAAGTGCGTGCAGCCGTTCGTAGACATCCTGTGGTGCGGCATGGGGAAGCATAGCCTGTATGAGCGACAGGGTGGTGCGCCGGACTACCGAAGCTGCATCGAGCGCCTGCCGGGTAAGAGGGTCCTGCACGTCGGCCAGGTAGAGCCGCGTCAGTTCCTCGACAACCCGTTGGACAGCCGCTTCCTCGATTTGCAGATCGGGCCGCTCCGCGACGGCGGACGCTGCGAGTTTGAGCGCAAGGGGGTGGCCGTGCCCGAAGCGGTTGATGCGCTTCGCATCCTCTTCGCTGACCCCTGCATGCAAAAGGATCTCGATGGAGTCTTTGTCTGTAAGCGGCCCGAGGGGAATACTGCGGAACAGCCCCTGCCAACCTCGTGAGGCTAGCCAGGCAGAGACTGGAGGTTCGCGGCCAAATATAACTACTCGTATCTTATCGCTGAGGGCTGGGATGAGCACTTGCCGCAGCCAGGTGTCCATGAGCCGGAATACTTCGTAGGTATCGAGGGTGAGGATCACTCGGCTCCCGAGGCTATCGAGTCTGGATGCTGCCTCTTCTACAGTGAATGGATTGCCACCCACCATAGCGCCAAGCTCCTGGAGGAACCCAGCCTCGGTAGGCTCGATAGAGCGGCAGTCTAGAGATAGAACGGTGGTCCCCTGGGCTCTTGCCTGGCTTGCGAAGGCTTCCAGCAGGCTCGACTTACCGATACCTCCGATCCCGTGGACGTGCACGACGGGAGGGCTTTCCTCCTGCAAACATTGCAAAAGGAGGTCTAATTCCTCTTCCCTGCCGACGAAACTTTCCACGCTACGTTGCGCCAGCAGATCACCTATGCGGCGGGTTATAGTTGTCATGGAAGCGCACCTCCAGGGGCGTGAGACTCATTATACCACCATGTCATCCACTTTATTACGACTCTATCAGGCGCAACCAATCCCAATCGATCATGTAATCAGTGATCTTGCCGTTCTCCAGTCGGAACATCGCCGTGCATGTGAGGTTCACCCGCTTGTTGGTAGCCTCGATACCGCGGAACGCCCCTACGTGATTGGCCTGCATGCTGATGTGGGTCGCTACGGAGTCCCCTTCTGCTATGATAGCATGAGGGTCAATCAAGCGATCTCCGAAGGCCTGCCAGAACCCCTTGACCCGCCGCTTGAGGTCCTCGTTACAGACGATAGCATTGAGCGCGGACACATCTCCACCCGTCAGGACCTTATCCAGGTAGGTTCGGATGACATCCTTGTTGGCTTCTAACGACATAGCAAATCTCCTTAGCCAGATCAACGCACGATATGTTTCCTTGACCACATCTGCTTCGACGACACGTGGTTACGGGGATGGGACGAGATGGCCGCTGCAAGTGCCGCCATTGGCGTTGGAGTTGGTATCATCGGGACAGATGGTGTTAGAGTAGACGACACCTGTCATGTTGGCAGCTGTCATGGTGGCAAGGCGCAGGTTGGCATTGGTAAGATTGGCACCGAGCAGGTTGGCACCGAGCAGGTAGGCACTGGTCAGGTAGGCACCTGTCAGGTTGGCGTTGCCTAGGTTGGCACTGGTCAGGTTGGCGTTGCCTAGGTTGGCACTGGTCAGATTGGCTCTGAACAGGTTAGCGCCGTCCAGGTAGGCACTGGTCAGGTTGGCACCTGTCAGGTCGGCACGTATCAAGATGGCATTCTGCATATACTGGCCTGCCAAGTTACGGTATCGCAGGTCGGCATCGGACAGGCTGGCACCCTGCAGGTTGCTGACAAATCCACTGGTGCCTGCCGGACCCTGAGGTCCCTGCGCTCCTTGTGGACCTGCCGGACCAATAGAACCTGCTGGGCCTTGAGGTCCTGTCGCGCCCTGAGGGCCAACACCACCTACCGGGCCAATATCGCCTTGCGCACCGGCAGCGCCATTGGCTCCCACCGGACCTGTGGGCCCAATCGGACCTACTGGCCCGACTTGTCCAGTGGCTCCTACTGCTCCAGTTGGGCCTAGTGGTCCGGCAGGCCCGGCAGGTCCGGCAACTCCACGTGGGCCAACCGGGCCTGCCGGACCCTGAACGTTCCAGTCGAGT
>JBBRVL010000244.1:0-6234 GCA_038246925.1 Chloroflexia bacterium | reverse complement strand
TGGGCGTCCTCCGCCTCCGCGCTCTGTTGCCATCACATTCGATGACGGCTACACGAACAATAAGAGTGATGCCTGGCCCGTTCTGCGCAGGTTCGGTTATCCGGCCACCCTCTTTTTCGTAACCGGGTTGGCCGGGAAGAGTAGCATCTGGGATGAAGGTATCGGCAACGGGCCAAAGCCGCTATTGACGTGGGAGGAAGTCGCCGAGTTGGACCGGAACGGCTTCCGGGTCGAGGCCCACAGCGTAAGTCACGCAGACCTTGCGGATGTTGGCTCGGAAGCTCTGGAGTTCGAGCTGTACGAGTCGCGCAAGCAGCTAGAGGAAAGGTTAGGACGTAAGGTCGAATTGTTCGCTTATCCCTACGGCCACTTCAACGATGCAGCCCGCGAACAGGCAAAGGCGGCAGGGTACAAGGTAGCATTTTCGGTGCGCCACGGGCTGAATACCCTGAGGACAGATCGGTATGCACTCAAGAGAGTGTCGGTGGTGGGTGACGATAACATAATTACCTTTGCGCTCAAAGTGTGGGCAGGCGAGAACCCGTTCCGCTATCTGCCGAAGCTCCGGCTGCCGTTCCCGCACAAGAAGACAGATAGAACATGACGACAATGCGCAGCACTACCATCTCTGTGGTGGTACCTACCATGAACCGCCCCGACGCTTTGCGCGAGTGCATAGAGTCGGTCCTTGGTGGAGAAATGCGCCCCAAGCAAGTGATCATTGCCGATCAGAGCAAGAGTAACTCAATACGGTTAATGGTAGAGGGGCTAACGAGCGTGGGAACCGACCTTAGGTACCTGCACTTGCAGAGACCAAATGCCTCGGCAGCCAGAAACGCGGGGTTGCGCGCCGCACAAACGGAGCTTGTTGCTTTCATTGATGATGATTGTACCGCTGGGCATGAGTGGCTGGCTGCGCTGGTAGGTGAATATAGTGAGAGTAGAGCGATTGAAAGTGTAGCAGCCGTAACAGGTTCTGTGCTGCCCTCTTTTTCCGATAAATCGGGGGTGGCAACCTCTTCCAGGGCCTCGACAGAACGCCGCGTCTATAGAGCTTCTGAAGGCGGAATGGCAAGGGGGGAATGGGCACCATGGGATACCGGCAGCGGCGGCAACATATTATCTCCGCGCCAGACGTTATTAGATATAGGTGGGTTCGACATCCGACTTGGGCCGGGCACGCCCGCGAGAGCCGCCGAGGACATAGACTTGCTTTACCGGCTGGCTCGCGCAGGCACGATTATTTACCAACCGGGCGCAATCGTCTACCACGCTGCCAAAAGCAGGAAGGAACATCTAGCATCACGCTACCCTTATGGCCGCGGTATGGGCGCGATGCTGGCGAAACACCTGGCATCGGGTGAGCGCAAGACGGCGCGGCAATTGCTTATACTCTATGTACGGCACCAGGCCGCCAATACTTTCAGGCGTGGAGCATGGGGGCCTGTAGAATCTTTTCTGGTACTATCGGGCGCATTGGGCGCGCTGGCCAGGTCGCCGTTCAAGCAGCCGTCCTCTCTTGACGAAATCGCCAAGACGCCGAGTGGTTCTGCTCCGCATTCAGGCCAAGAAGATTAGGGTTCATTATAGATGGGTGAGAACAACAAGAAACCGAAGGTCTCTATCATCATCCCGTCCTGGACGGGTGATATTAGCCGGGTCAAACAAAGCATCGAGCAACAGACCTTCCAGGATTATGAGATAGAGGTCGTAACCGGGGTAAGCCCGGCTGCTCGTGCCCGCAATGTCGGGGCGCAACGTGCTAATGGCAGCATACTTTTGTTCATAGATGATGATGCGTACTTTGGCAACGAGCGCGTGCTTGCGACCCTGGTAGACCTTATCGAAAGCGACCCCAAAACAGCCGTCGTAGGCACTTCAAAGCTGGTGCCTAAAGATGCTACCCCCCTGCAAAAGGCTATCGCCCGGCAGGTGCCCAGGATGATCTACCCCCTGGTCCACGCCAACGAAGAAAGTAACCCACCACTGAACAGATATGGGTTCACAGCCGTAACAACCACCTGCTGCGCGGTGCGGCGCGACGTCTTCATGCAGGTCAATGGCTTCGACGAAGAACTGACCACCGGCCCAGAGGATACAGACTTTTTCTACCGCGTACACAAGAGAGGATTTAAGATCATCGTGGCAAGGCAAACGTGGGTTTATCATGACCCACCCGCAAGCGTCAAGGACCTGACGAAGAAGAGCTTCTGGTACGGGGTCGGGCACGCGCTGGAGTCTCGCAAGACCCCGGAGCGGCGGATGAACGTATTGCCGCTGGACCGATGGTACGGGAAACTGGCACTACCGCTGGCGCTGCTGGCGTTCCCATTCGCCTTTTTCGTTCACATATACTTCGACCCTGTACGCAGGCTAGAGTTCGGCTTCCGGCCCCTGAAGACGCTATCGACTTACGCTGTTATGTGCGGCTATGTCTACGGCTGGTATCATGGCAAGCCGCTCAGTCGGGCCACAACTTACATGGGGCGCAAACCTGGAAGCGCTGACGGGGGCGAAACGGAGTCACGCCCGTCGAAGGTGCTCTACCTTGATGCATACCCGAAGTTTGGCGGTGGGCAGCAAGTACTCCTTTCGATGGTCACGAAGCTCGACCCCGGCAGGTACGAGCCGTTGGTTGCTCTACCCATTGAGAATCCACTCAGGGAACGGCTGGCCGAAAACGGAGTGAAGGCGGTCGGCCTGCCTTTCGAGCCTAGCAACTACACACTGCCCAACCCGTTGCGCCCGCTCTCGGTGCTCAGGACAATCGCCAGTATGGCGCGCGTAATATCCCAAACTGTGAAATTGGCTCGCCGCGAGAAAGTAGACCTGATCCACGCCAATTCTGCCGTAGCGGGAGTGCACGGTATACCTGTGGCAATGATGCTGCGCATCCCATGCATAGTGCACTCGCACGATTTCAATACATCCGGGTTCACCAATCGCCTCCTCACGGTGATGATGCGCTACAAGGGGGCGGCTATGATTTTTGTTTCAAAGGTGCTGGCTGACCATTACAAGGCATCAGATAAGCACAACAGATATCCCTACAAAGTGATATACAATGGGGTAGATACCAACCTGTTCCACCCTGACGACGGGGCAAAAGCGCGCTTCCTTGCCGAGCTTGGATTGCCTGAAGAAACCTTCCTGATAGGAGCAATAGGCAGGATCGAACGCTGGAAAGGGTTCGATCTGTTGATGGACGCCTTTGCCATGGTCGTAGCGAAGCACCCTAATGCGCGGCTAGTCATGGTCGGGGACGTAATTTTCGAGCACCTTGAAGGTGTGAAACGGGAACTTATCCAGCAGGTGCGTAGCCTCGGCATCGAGGACAAGGTCATCTTCACAGGCTTCCGGGATGACATTCCTTATGTCATGTCTGCTGTAGATGTGCTCGTGCACTGCCCCATAGAGCGCGAGGGCTTCCCCATGATCATGATAGAAGCTATGGCGTGCGGTCGGCCCATAGTGACAGTACCATCCGGGGGTATTGTCGAGCAAGTATTCGATGGCGTGAACGGCTTCGTTGTGCCGATGCGCGACACAAAAGCGTTGGCCGACGCAACTTCCCGTCTGATTTCCGACGGTCAACGTGCGCAGGCCATGGGGCAGGCTGGCCGCCGCATGGTAGAGGAGCATCTGACAATCGAGATGCAAACCGCGCAAGTGGAGCAAGTGTACGACCGGATGTTGCGCAAAGCTGAACCAGCTATCAGTCGTCAGCCATCAGCCGTCAGCGTGAAACGTGAGACGTGAAATGAATTGATAATCCAAAATCCCCAAAAGGTGTTATACGTCGATACATACCCCAAGTTCGGTGGAGGGCAGCAATCTCTATTTCGCCTCGTGACCCGGCTCTCTCCAGGCCGTTACCGTGCCCTGGTCGCTTTGCCGCGTAGCAGTCCCCTTCCCCCATTATTGAAGACAGCAGGGGTCGCCTCGGTCTTGGTGCCGTTCAGCGGGAGCAATAATACCCTCCCCAGCCTGCACAGACCTCTTTCAGTTGCCAGGGCTGTTGTAAGCGTGGCGCGCGTAGTATGGGTAATAGGGAGGTTGGCTCGCAGAGAGAAAGTTGATTTGATACATGCCAACTCTGTAGTCGCCGGGGTACACGCTCTGCCCGTGGCAATGATGCTGCGCCTCCCTTGCGTGGTCCATGCCAGAGATTTCAATACAGCGCCGCTCACCAACCGCGCGCTGAGGCTAATGCTCCGCTACAGGCGGTCGGCGGTACTGTTCGTCTCGCACGCTCTGGAACGCTTTTACCATGAAACAAGCGATAGTAAGCATTACACGCGAAGGCATCTCGTCATCCACAATGGGGTTGACCCCCGCGAGTTCCGCCCCGACGCGCAGGCCAGGGATCTCCTCCTCAAAGAGTTGGGAATAGACAGCGAATGCTTCGTGGTGGGGGCCGTGGGTCGCATTGAGAGGTGGAAGGGCTTTGATCTGCTGGTGGAAGCCTTTGCGCTCGTAGTAAAAGAGCATCAAGAGGCAAGACTGGTGCTGGTGGGCGATGTAGTATTCAACCGTCTCAAGAACGTGAAGACAGAGCTATTAGAGAAGGTACGGACGCTTGGATTGCAGGACAAGGTGATATTTACGGGGTTCCGCGATGATATGTCGACTATAATGGCAGGGATAGACCTGCTAGCACACTCACCCGTGGAGCCGGAAGCGTTCGGCCTCATACTAATCGAGGCGATGGCTTGTGGCCGTCCTATCGTTTCGGTCCCACTTGGGGGCATCCCGGAGGTGGTACATGATGGGGAGAACGGCTTACTGGCGCAAGTAGGCGACCCTGCCTCGATAGCAGGCAACATTTGCCGCATCATAAATGACCCCGTGCTTGCCCGGCGCATGGGAGAAGCAGGACGGCGCATGGTAGAGGAGAGGTTCAACATAGCCCATCGAGTGCACGATATAGAGCAGCTATACGACCGGATGCTGGGAATTATGAATCATGAATTATGAACGAAACCACGTCAATTCAAAATTCAAAACTCATAATTCATAATTCCCGAAGTGAGGGGGCTGCGCGCCATGCCGTGCTTATGGTCGGTTCCACGGTGCTGGTGGCGATCCTCAACTACGCGCTGAATATCATCCTCGGTTGGGCTTTGCCTGTTGAAGAGTATGGGAGAGTAGGCGTAAGTCAGACGCTCATATTCATCTGTGTCTGGTTCCTCTCCGCCGGTTTCCCCTGGGTTGTCACGCGAGCAATAGCCCAGTCACGTAACGACGAATTACGAATTACGAATTACGAATTACGAATTACGAATGAAGTCAATCCAAAATCCAAAATCCAAAATCCAAAATCGGACGAAGGTCATGCGTGGCGAGTCTACAAAACCGCATGGCTCGCCAATACGGTGTTGAGCGCTACTGTAGTGCTCTTGCTTGTGTCTGCATTCAGGTTCGGGTGGCTGCCTCTGGAGTCGTCATACGGCCCCCTAATAATCATGGTTGCCATCACGGTCGGGGCGCTAGGGATTGGGTCAGTATCGAACGCCGGTCTGCAAGGTTTACTACGGTTCGAGCGTATATCAGCGGTTCGCATAATTGAAGCGCTTACCAACATCGTGATCAGCGTTACTCTGGTGATGCTCGGCTTCGGGGCGGCGGGTGCATTGGGTGGGTTTGCGGTCTCGGCGGTGCTCGTATGCCTGCTGAATATCTGGTTCATGCGCGACAAGCACTTCTGGCGTACAAAAGGCTGGGGGGGCTTCGGCACGG
This sequence comes from Chloroflexia bacterium, assembly GCA_038246925.1. GTDB lineage: Bacteria > Chloroflexota > Chloroflexia > QHBQ01 > JADMIH01 > JADMIH01. The sequence goes on along the minus strand of JBBRVL010000244.1, from coordinate 495 downwards.
TAAGAGCCGCACTGCCTATGACGCTAGCCGTGTTCGGGGGAGTGCTGCTGACCAATATCGACTTGCTAGCAGTAAAGTTCCTCAGCGAAGAAGGTATCTCAGACCTCCTTTCAGGCGGCTACCAGGTCGCGGCGGTCCTGGCTCGTGCGCCTATATTCATTGGGGCGGCGCTAGTGAGCACGTTCTACCCACGCATCGCGCAGGAGGCAGGCGGTCCACATGAGGGAAGAGCGGCGCGAGAGCTATTGCGCTGGCTTGCGCTAGGAGTGTTGCCGTTGAACACAATTCTGGTCGTGGCCGCGCCCGCGGTAGTCCTTTTCTTTTTTCCCGAACGATACGCCGGTTCGGCATCTATTTTGTCGATATTAGGATTTGGCAGCGCGGGCTTGGTGATTGCAGGTGGGCTGGCGGCGGTGCTCCAGGGGCTGCACAGGGCGCGAATACCTGCGATGGTGATGAGTCTGGCGGTCGCTGTCCAATTGGCTGCGCTGGTAT
>JBBRVL010000243.1:0-6235 GCA_038246925.1 Chloroflexia bacterium | reverse complement strand
GGTCTGAAGTTGGGGTGCAGAGCGAAGAGCATATCCGCCTGTTCGGTCTCAGGCGTAGGGCGCGGAAGTCCTCTTGCCGCGTAAAAAAGGGAGTATTCATTCTCATGGTCAAGCTCCGCCAACGCCCTCACAAGCGACCGCGTATAGCGCGCGACCCCCGCCCCAGGGTATATTCCGGTGGTGTAATCTAGGGCTATTTTCATAGTTATTGGTTGTTAGTTGTTAGTTATTGGTTGTTAGTTGTTGGTCATTAAGAATCGGTAGTTGGTTGTAGACGAGTATCGGCAACTAACAACTAACAACCAATAACTAACAACTACCGTCGTCTGCTGATAAGATAGAGCGCCAGCCCGCCTACAATGAGGCTCCAGTAGTTGATTAGACGGTCGAGTAGGGCTATCGATATGGCTAGCTGGTGGTCGACGAAAAGGCCAAGCGCCAGAGTGACCGCGCCTTCCACTACGCCCATACCACCGGGCGTGAGGGGCAAGGTCGTCAGGAGGGAGCTAAGGAGGGCGATAAAGATCACAGCCGATAGCGTCACATTGCTGGCATCCAACGACCTTGTGACGAAGAAAAGACGCCCGCCCTCAAGCAGCCAGATGACGATAGTGTACCCCAGCAGCACAGGTATGCTGCGTCGCTTGAAGGAGCGTAGGATGCCGTTCTGGAATTGCGTAAACTTTGGCTTGTAACGTGTGGGTACAAAGCGGAGTATCACGTGCCCGTAGAAACGCAGCCCCACAAGCCCAATCAGCAGCGCCACAACCATGGCAGTCCCGAGCAGCATCACCAGGCCGAGGTTGAAGTCTTTGCTGGTGGATAGCCTACTCTGCCCGACAAGGGTGAACGACATGGAGAGGAGGCCGAACAGCACCAGTAAATCGATCACCCGCTCAGCTAGTATCGTGCCTATCGTACTCGAGAACGATACGCCCGCATTGCGCTTGAGCAGGTAACTGCGGTAGGCGTCACCCAGCTTGGCAGGGACTATGCAGTTGACGAACCAGCTCAGGTAGATTATCTCGACTATACCGTTTATGCCCGGCAGCTTTGCGGCCTCTTCGTTGCTGCTCACGTTGCCTAACAGCATTTTCCACCGTGCGGCCCTGAGCCAGAAAGCAGAATAGTAGACTACGAACCCTGTGAGAAAGAAAAGCGGGTCGGCGGTGAGCATCGTCTTCCATGTCTCCGCGACGTTTATGTCGAGGCGCGTGAACATGAAGGCGATTATGCCTATTGCAAGCAAGAAAGAGATGAGAGTGCGGACGTTGAGGAGCTTGTGGCTGAGCCAAGCGCGGTCTTCGGCGATATCCTCTACAGGACCGGCAAGCATCGGCGCTTCGGCCTCGATTAAGGCCCGTTCTTCGGGTGGGATGGGCGTCTGGCCGGTCTCTACCTCTATCTCGGGCAGCTCTATGAGAGAATGGTGCTCATGAGACCGGGCAGCGCGGCTGGAAGAAGGGTCCGCTTCGCTATCGAGCGCCGGGGTATCGTTCCCCTGGTAGCCGTTTCCGGTTATGTCTCTATCGGCCCCAGTTTCGGCGCCTGCTCGCGATTCTGTTATCTCGATGCCTCCGAAGATAGTATTCGCAATCTTACCACGAGTAACGAGTGATGAGCAATGAATGGCGGGTGGTCAGGGATTGGGGATTGGGGATTGGTGGAATTATCGGGTGAAAACAACTAATCCCCAACCTGATAGCCATATGTTATATCATTCGTACCGTGTATAATCGAGTAGATTCAACGTGCAGACAACACGAAAGGAGTAATCCAAAATCCGTTTGACCCGGCCTGTACATACATATTCGATTGTGGCTCGTGACCCGCAAACAGGGCAGTTGGGCGTTGCTGTGCAGTCGCATTACTTTTCGGTCGGCTCTATTGTCACCTGGGCTGAGGCGGGCGTGGGGGCGGTAGCTACGCAGTCGTTCGTCCGCGTAGATTACGGGCCAGAGGGTCTGGATTTGATGAGGCTTGGTAAAAGCGCCACAGAAGCTCTAGCTTCGCTCGTTGAAGCTGACAAGGATAGGGACGTGCGCCAGGTTGCTATGGTCGATGCCCAGGGCGATGTGTCGGCGCATACCGGGGCGCTTTGCATCAAGGGCGCGGGGCACATCATAGGCGATCAATTCTCTGCGCAGGCAAACTTGATGACAGATGACACAATCTGGCCCGCGATGGATCAAGCATATCGTTCAGCGCAAGGTGATCTGGCCGATAGGCTGGTCGCTGCTCTCCAGGCCGCACAGGACGCCGGTGGTGACATTCGAGGGCAGCAGTCGGCAGCATTACTCGTCGTGTCGGGCGAAAGGCAGGAGAAGCCATTTTATGGCCGCTTGTTCGACCTGCGCGTAGAAGATCACCCTCGCCCAGTCGAAGAGCTAAAGCGCCTGGTGCAATTGCGCCGAGCCTACCAGCTTATGGACCAGGGCGATGAGCATCTCACTGCACATGAGTTCGATAAGGCAGCCTCCGTCATCGCCGAGGGGTTGCGTCTTGCCCCGGAGATCACCGAGATGAAGTTCTGGGCGGCGGTCAGCCTCCTCAAGGCAGGTAAAGAAGCTGAAGCGATGCAGTTTTTCCGTGAGGTATTCGCTAAAGAGCCTATCTGGGCCGATCTTGTGCCTCGCCTCGTTCCGCCCGGCTTGTTGGCTGATGAGCCGGAGGTAATTGGTAGGATTTTGGAGCAACGTGTCTAATCAATCTGCCCGACCAAATAAAACAGATAAATGAACGAATATAGCGTTACTCAATTTAGAGGCTGCATGTTTGGACTCGCTGTCGGGGATGCCCTCGGTGCGCCCGTCGAGTTCATGTCGCTCCAGCAAATCAAGGCCGTGTATGGGAAGCAAGGCTTAACCGCGCCCGCCGGGCCGCTGCTCTATACGGACGACACCCAGATGTCGCTGGCAACCGCCGTTGGCTGCTTGAGGGCATGGCTCCGATTTCGGGGGAAGGGTATTTGCCACCCGCCGAGCATAATCTATCTCAGTTATCTAGCCTGGCTGCAAACGCAGAACGATCCTGAGCAGCGACGGGCACCTGGAAATACCTGTTTGTCTGCGCTGGGGAGCGGCAAGCAGGGCACTATCAATGAGCCAATCAACAACAGTAAGGGGTGTGGCGGGGTGATGCGGACCGCGCCAATCGGCCTGGCATTCCTGGCCGACAATGAGCAGGGGGCGTTCCAGATGGGTGCAGAGAGTGCCGCTCTTACCCACGGCCATCCTTCCGGCTATCTGACAGCAGGTTTCCTGTCCGAGATGATCGCCCATATCTGCGGGGGCAGTTCGCTGAACGAGGCTATCGACCGTAGCACCGAGCAGCTTGTTCGCTTTGAGGGACACACTGAGACGCTGGCAAAGGTCGAGCAGGCACGCAGGTTGGCTGCGAGCAACACCGAGGTTGAGCAATCTATCGAGGAGCTAGGCGCGGGGTGGGTAGGGGAGGAAGCCCTCGCTATAGCCCTCTTCTGCGCACTCAGGTTTCCTGACGATTGGCGGGCAGGGACCCTTGCGGCGGTCAGCCATTCGGGCGACAGCGACTCTACCGGCTCCATCTGTGGGGCGATTCTTGGTATACGCCTCGGCTTGCATGCGATCCCCGACGAGTGGGTACGCACGGTCGAGAACGCCGCCGAGATCATGAAGCTTGCAGACGATATGTATCTGGCGTTTCAGAAGAGTGAGGAACCGCCCTGGGACGATTACTCAAGTTTCCAAATAATATGAGATTCGCAAACCATGAAGTATTACTTTATACTTCACACATCATGGATCTCGACTTGGAAGCCTATTTACACACCCTCAGCACCAAGAAAGCCACGCTCGACGCATACAGGCCTTTACCTGAGGAACTGGTATCCAACCTTGAGGAGTGGTTTCGGGTAGAGCTTACTTACGCCAGCAACGCTATCGAGGGGAATACCCTGACCCGCAGTGAGACCGCCCTGGTAGTTGAGAAGGGTCTTACTGTTCGCGGCAAGTCTCTTCGGGAGCATCTGGAAGCGGTCAACCATGCGGAAGCTCTCGATTACGTCGCTACGCTCGCCAGGCAATCGGACCGGCCCATTACCCGTAATGATATCCTATCCCTTCACAGCCTCATCCTCGGGAAGATAGACGACGAGAACGCAGGGCGCTTCAGGACGATACAGGTGCGGATTGCGGGTGCCGAGGTGGTGCTGCCTGCCCCTATCCAAGTGCCTCTTTTGATGGACGACTTTATCTCCTGGCTGAACACTCCCCACGCCAAGCACACTGCTCAGCACGTTGCGGACGCGCACCTGCGCTTTGTCACTATACATCCTTTCGTAGACGGCAACGGCAGGCTGGGGAGGCTCCTGCTGAACCTGATGTTGATACGCGGTGGATATCCGCCCGCGCTCATCCGTAAAGAAGATAGGGAGGAATATATCGCCTCTCTGGAGACGGCGCAATTGTCGGATGCCATGTTCCCCTATTACAGAGTGATATATCGGGCAGTAGAGCGTTCGCTTGATATTTACCTGCAGGCCCTCCAGGCTGAAGGTGCCATTTCGGTTCCGGAGGCTCCCAGTGGATCAGGCAAAGCACGGCTTCTCAAGATAGGGGAACTGGCGGGCGAGGTGGGGGAAAGCGTGCCCACGATCAGGTACTGGACCAAGGAGGGTCTGCTCGCGGTTACCTCTAAGACCAAGGGCGGCTACGCGCTATATGACCCATCTATGGTGAGCCGGGCGATGCATATACGCCGCTTGCAACGGCAAGAGCGCCTCACCATAGCGGAGATACGCGATATCCTGGGAAAACCTGGCTCGGCAAATGACAATCAGCCGATTGAAATGATCATTAGATCGAAAGACTGACCTATGACAAAGCGCATCTTTGGAGACATACCAGGCTACCCCGAAGGTACTTACTTCGAGTCCCGCCTCGAAGCCTCTCGTGCTGGTATCCATCGCCCAACTCAGGGCGGCACCTCAGGAAGTGCAGCAGAGGGTGCCGATTCGATTGTCGTATCTGGGGGTTATGAGGACGACCGTGACATCGGTACTGAGATCATCTACATTGGTCATGGCGGCAGAGACCCCGAGACCGGTGAGCAGGTAGCTGATCAGGAGCTAACTAGTGGTAACCTGGCGCTCGTCTATAGCAGCGACCACGATCTGCCTGTGCGAGTCGTCCGAGGGGCTAACAGTCGTTCACAATTCCCGCCGAAAGCCGGATACAGATACGATGGGCTTTACAAAGACGCGAAATACTGGCAAGAGAAAGGTAAGTCGGGCCACCTGGTATGGTGCTTCCAACTGAAGAAACTCAACCCCTGACACTGCCCCCTGGAAGGCCACACCACCGACCAGCCTTTTAGCCAAGATTGCTAAGAGCACTAAGACAGCTAAACCAGCCAAAAAGCCGGAGCCGATCATCAAACCATATGTCGTAGGTGGTATGCATAAGCTGCTTGCCCCTGCGCCCGCCATACCGAAATTCAGTATTGGAGACAAAGTGAAGCACTCCGTCTTTGGTGAAGGCGTAGTCTCTGATGTGACTCCCTCCGGTTCGCACGACCAAACCGTAACGGTTGATTTCGTCGGCATTGGCAGTAAAAAGCTATTAGCGAGCAAAGCGAATCTAGATCTCATGTCTTAGTTATCAGGGAATATGATATTGAGGCCGTTCGCCTGCGAATGTACCAACTAGCGTGCAAAACCCGCCACGGGGGTGTATAATCCTAAGTTAAGAAGAGAAGATACCCCACAGAAAGGACGGAGAGATGCAGCGCACAGAGACCGTAGGTCCAGCAGATGTAGAGGCAACAGCAGATAAGTTTCGCGATCAATCATTTGTTGATAGCCAGCCTTTGTCTGACGAGGTGAAGTTCGGCCTCGAAGGGCTTACTTTTGACGATGTCCTGCTCGTGCCCGCCTATTCGGAAGTACTGCCGACGCCTGAATATATCTCGACCGGCACATTCTTTACGCCCGGTATATCGCTAGCTATACCTCTTATCTCGGCGGCGATGGATACCGTTACCGAGGGCCGGATGGCGATTGCCATGGCACGTGAGGGTGGGATCGGCGTAATCCACCGGAATATCTCCATTGAGGACCAGGCACGCGAAGTTGATAAGGTCAAGCGCTCCGAAGCAGGCATGATCGTTGAGCCTATTACTCTCAGTCCCGACCGCCCATTACGTGATGCCATCGACCTTATGGCCCACTACCATATCTCAGGCGTGCCTATTACCG
>JBBRVL010000242.1:0-6275 GCA_038246925.1 Chloroflexia bacterium | reverse complement strand
AGGGCGCGCCGGTCAGGTAGAACGATCTATTCTACTGCTTTGCTGGAACTGCTACGAGCAAAGGATAGACAAGCTCAAATGCCCCAATATATCGTAATAAAGTAAGTATTTTGGTGGGAAACACAACATATTGTGTCAAGAGGTCTAAAATAGGGCTCAATTAGGCAATTGACACAATACGTGCGAGAGGGTATACTGGGTGTCACGCTTGTTCAGAAGCCAGAGCAAAGGTACGAAATGCCCTTATTCAGAGCTGTTGAACTTATAGAAAGGCAGGTGAATCATGCAAACAGGGAGACATACGATAGCTTATGGACGAACCTCTTCGCATTTATGGTTATCATGGAACTTATGAGGATGCAGCAGCCTCAATATTGACCAACGGGTTCTGGTCTAGCAAGAATGAAACTGACTGGCTTGGAGATGGAACTTATTTCTGGCAGGATGCGCCAATAAGGGCATGGGAGTGGGCTGACAAACATTACGGGCCGAATGCTGCGGTTGTTAGATCATTGATTCGCTTGGAAGATTGCATAGACCTCTTCGATATTGAATGGATGGAGGAATTGAAAAGCATCGCTCTTATCTTCTTGGACAAGTATAGTGAATACCTTCCGGAACAAAAGAACAAGGCACATCGGAGGGACCGCTTGTTCTTTAACTTCGTCGTTGACACACTGAATGAGCAATTAGGCGCAAACATAAAGGGCATTCGCTCGGTGTTCATTGAGGGTGAGCCAATCATAGATCAATCTGCCATCTACGACCTCTCTCATGTTCAGATTGCAGTACGCGATAATTCCATCATCGAAGAGTCCTGGAAGCTCAAACGCTCTAGCTAAACGAGCAAAAGGAGGTACAAGCTATGATAACCCCAAAGCAAGCAGGCAAAGCACTCCGCAGCTACTTAGATACCGTCTCCGAAGATGAGTTCCGCGAAGATATGCGGAGATCCAACCCACATATCTTTGAAGAAGTGTCAGAGCAAGCTGTGCCGCCAGATATTGAGCCAGGCTCTACTCACCTGAAGGCCTACTTAGCATCTGCCCTAACCCGGCTTCTTGTCGAGGAGGGCACGCTTGTAGAGCAAATGTCTGCTATAGTTGTGTCTGTCTGCAAACAATCAGATATCGAAGTATACCAGCCGAGGAACAGCAGGACAGACCCGATTCACCACCCAAACGCCTCAGATGCAGATGTGTTCAAGACAGATCGCACGATTATATCGGGGTCCGATCTGCTTATATTGCTCGGTGACTATCCGAGCTTTGGAGCAGGTCAGGAACTGGACATTGCATACAACGCCCTTGTACCGATCTTGCTCATCTCGCAGGCTGATAAGCTCCTGAGCAGGATGGTAAAGGGCATCCCGTTGGTCAAATCGCACGTTGTATACCATGATTTACACGATTTTGAAGGGAAGTTCAAAGATGGATTGGCCAGGCTGGGGCCTGTGCTTCAGAAGCGTAGAAGTCTACTCCCTCAATTTGAACAGGACAACACCGCGAGTAGCCTGGGTAATAATATCCGTAAGCGTCGTCGAGAACTTGGGTGGCGTAAAGAGGACGTTATAGCGAAGTCTAAGCTATTGACGATAGAGGCATTGAGCCAGCTAGAGGACTCTTCTGACTACATAGGAAACCCTTCGCTGACCCAACTGAGACACCTGGCGGATGTTTTAGAAACTACAGTGCAGGATCTACTGGATGCCGATCCTATACCTAGATGAGCAGACCGCAGGCTATACCTATACTTTGCCCACAATATGCTCCCCCTACAGAGAAGATAGGTTCTTCACTACAGCCCTCCCCATATCAGTGTTCTCCCCACGCGCATCTTGATGGGCCACAACGTCTGCTTCTCAGCATCCTCCGGCTCTCCCCACGCCTCCCTTAGCTCTCCCTCTATCCCCGCCACAGGGTCGTAGCCGTTGCGCTCAATGAATATCTTTGTGGGTGACCATGTTCTGAGGTAGCCCAGCAGGTCCGGGAGGCTCCAACTTAGCTCTATAGTGAACTCAGGCGGCTCTAGCTCATCGAAGGGGAATGGGATGGAAGCGTAGCCGTCGTCCACCAGCTTGCGCTCTTTGGGCCAGTAGGGACCAACCCCCTCGAAGTAGAACCTGTCCACGATCTCGTCTACCTGGGGCGTAATCCTGCATAGGATGTAGGCCCACGCCGCCAACACGCCGCCTGGCTTCAGCACGCGCTCTGCCTCTGCGTAGAACCTCGGCAGGTCGAACCAATGGATCGCCTGCGCCACCGTAATAAGGTCTACCGAAGCTGCTTCCAGGCCCGAATCTTCAGCAGGGGTCATGCGATAAGCGACCTTCTCGTGCTGAAAGGCGTTGCGTAGCTGCTCCGCGCTCGCATCGGTAGCAACAACTCTATCGAAGTATGGCGCGAGGCCAAGCGCAGCCTGCCCATTCCCCGTGCCGCAATCCCACGCCAACTCCCGCCGGGGCGCGACGGAGGCCAGGTACTCGAATATCTCAGGTGGGTAGTGCGGTCTGTACTTGGCGTAACTTTCCGCCTGCCGCGAAAAGTGGTCTTTGAAAATCGCCATTGTGTGTTTATGCCTCCTCGTTATTGCTCCCCGTGCAGCACTATTATACGAAACCGACTGAAAACTCTGTAATTCCTTCACATGCTCACGCACCCAATTCCTCCCCACCACTTAACACCTAAAAATCTTTGTGTTCTTTGTCTCTATCTTTGCACTTTTTGCTTGACCTACCATATCTAGCCATTGTTTGTGGCAATCGGCACTAAATATGGACTACATTTTCGACAAGCCAGGCGTGAATTTTAAAAAGTGCAAAGATAGAGTTTGTGACTCCTTTGCGTCTTTGTGTTTAAATGGTCTACCCGCATCACCATGTCATGAAGGAGGAATAAAATTGGCCGGAAATTGGTCCCCAGGGGGGATTGACAAGCCCCAAAACCCCTGCTATACTAGCGCCATAATGGAACAATGCAGCCGGGATACCGGCATAGTAGCAAAAAAGGAGCGGACAGTATCAAGATGAATTTCACCCTCTTTACACACCTCACCGGAGCGCCGCTTGGTGTCTCCATCCAGGGGAGGAGTCTGCCCATTTTCCATTAGGTCCTAGCGCGAGATAGACCGACTGGCCGTGGGGAGACTTCTAAAGAAGCCCACGGTTTTTTGTTGCCTCCAACGAGGCCACCTCTGACAGAAAGGCCGTGGGTTCCCAGAAGGGAAACCCTATGGCCTTTTCTTTTTCTCTCGCGCACCGATACAAGCGACACCCTGCATGTGTCGCACCTAACAGGAGACCAAAACAGTGATCGCACTACAAAGCCGGATAGAACAGAGAGAATCGCACCCTTTGCAACGCAGGGCCCAGGCAGTCCTGTCGCAGTACGGACTGGCTGGCGCCGATATAGAAGAGCTACCCTTCGCGGGCGTAGCGGGTGACGAGGCGCGCATCTTCGGGGTTAGCTTCCCCGCAGGCGCGGCCCCTATCCACCCCTACCTGGGCCGCCTGGCTGGTAAGAGCTTCACCCTCAGCATAGCGCCCGCCTCCGACGAAAGCAGGGCCGCCGCCCTCGCCTGGATAGACGAGATGGCCGCCCTCTGCCGCGACACGGACGAGGACGCGCCGGAGCCTGTGCCCGCCTGCGACGGCTCGCTGGTGACGCTAATCGCCCTCGCCGGGGACGAGAGGCAGTGCGTGGTGTACAGGTAGTGACGAGTAACGAGTGACGAGTGACGAGTGACGAGTAACGAGTAACGAGTAGCGGGATAAATAAGGAGAAACAAGCATTGGACACAATAATGGAGAACGTCTTTATGCCCGACGCGCCCGCCATCCCCGACCTCACCTTCCGCCATTTCACGGGTGACGAGGACTACCCGGCCATGCTTGAGGTGAACAACGGCAGCAAAATAGCCGACGACCTCGGCCACGACCTGCATACCCTCGACACTATCCGCTACGTCTACGGCAGCACGCACAACCACGACCCGCACAAAGACGTGCTAATCGCCGAAGTAGCGGGCAGGATGGTGGCGTTCAACAGGGTCTACTGGGAGCGCGAGCTCGCCGGCCCACGCACCTACTGGCACTTCGGCTTTGTCCTCCCAGGGTGGAGAGGCAAGGGTCTTGGTCGCGCTATGATGCGCTGGGCTGAGGAGCGCGCCCGCGAGATAGAGGCGACCCAGGAGGACGGGGGGCCGGTCTACATCCGTACATCGGTTTACGACACCATGCCTGGCCTCGAAAACCTGCTCAAGGCGAGGGGCTATGAGCCTGTACGTTATGGCTTCCATATGGAGACGCCGGACCTCGAACATATACCGGATGCGCCGATGCCCGAAGGGTTGGAGGTGCGCCCCGCCGAGCCTGAACACTATCGTGCCATCTGGGATGCTTCGCTGGAAGCTTTTCAAGACGAATGGGGAGCAACTGAGCCAAGCGACAATGACTTCGACCAGTGGATTGCTGACCCCACGAGCGAGCCGCACCTATGGATGGTAGCCTGGGACGGCGACCAGGTAGCAGGCTCGGTCCTCAACTTCATCAACCACGCCTATAATGTCCGCGCCGGACGCAAGCTAGGGTACACAGAAAGCATCAGCGTGCGCCGCCCCTGGCGCAAGAGGGGCCTCGCCAGCGCGCTCATCGCACACAGCATGAGGATGTTCAAAGAGATGGGCATGACCCAAACTGCTCTCGGCGTAGACACCGAGAACCCAAGCGGCGCGCTCCGTGTCTACGAAAGAATGGGCTACAAAGCCCTCTCCAAGTCAACCACTTACCGCAAGCCGCTCTAAGGAGATAGTAGCATGACAACAGAACCGCAAACCTGGCATTATGGCCTTGTTGCTCAGTGGTGGGCTGAGTTTAACCTTGCCGGGCCGGACATTGCCTATTATCAAAGGGCAATCGAACGTTACGGCCAACCTGCCCTCGACGTGGCTTGCGGCACTGGACGCTTGCTGCTGCCCTATCTGCGGGCTGGCCTGGACGTGGATGGCTGTGACGTCTCGCCGGATATGCTTGCTCTCTGCCGAGACAAAGCCGTGCGTGAGGGGCTTGCGCCCCGGCTGTATCAGCAGGCTATGCACGAACTCGACCTGCCTCGTATGTATAAGACAATCCTCATTTGCGATTCGTTTGGCATAGGCGGCAATCGCGAGATGGATCTGAAAGCGCTAGAGCGGTTCCACCACCAATTAGAGCCTGGCGGCGTGTTGGTGTTCAATCATGGACCCCCCTATAGTAACGCTCGGATGTGGGGTTACTTTCTGCCGGAGAACCGAAGCCAGCTGCCTAGAGAATGGAAACCGCCCGAAGAGCGTAGACTTGCATCTGATGGGACGGAGTATGAACTGAGTTCAAGAGTGCTGGATCTCGACCCGCTAGAACAGACCTTCACATACGAGATGCAAGCCTACAGGTGGCGAGATGGAGAGCTAATCGAACAAGAGGAGCGCACTCTAAAAGGATGCATTTACTTCAAGAACGAACTGCTATTGATGTTGGAGCGCGCAGGCTTCCATGATGTCGCCGTACATGGGAACTACACCGAACTAGAGGCAACGTCTGAAGACACTGAGCTAGTGTTCATTGCCAAGAAATGACTGACTTTGAACTTTGAACTTTGAACTCGAAAAAAGATGACCATATCACTCCACCACTACCGAGACCTGCTCGCCAGGTACTTAGGCCCGCAATGGGTCCGCGTGGCGCTGCTCGCGATTGTGCTTGTGGCGACTACACTGCTGCAATTGGCAAACCCACAGATCGTGCGCTTCTTCATAGACACGGCTGCTGCTGGCGGTGCGCTGGAGTCGCTTATTGGCGCGGCCATCATCTTCCTGGGTATAGCCTTTCTGACCCAACTGCTGCGGGTGGCGGCGACTTATCTGGGCGAGAACGTGGGGTGGACCGCCACCAACAACCTGCGCGTGGACCTCGCTCTGCACTGCCTGCGCCTCGACATGGCGTTCCACAAGGCGCGCACACCGGGCGAGATGATCGAGCGCATAGACGGCGACGTAGACGCGCTGTCGCGTTTCTTCTCGCAGTTCGTCATACAGGTGCTGGGCAACCTGCTGCTGCTGGTGGGCGTGCTTATCGCCCTCATTGTAGAGGACTGGCGCATAGGGCTTGCGCTCACAGCGTTTACCGCCGTCGCCATGCTCGTCATGACGCGCATCCGCAACATGGCCGTGCCCACCATGACCGCCCAACGCCAGGCCAACGCTGAGATGTACGGTTTCCTGGAAGAGCGGCTGTCGGGTCT
>JBBRVL010000241.1:0-6277 GCA_038246925.1 Chloroflexia bacterium | reverse complement strand
TGCTCTGCGGGCCGAGAATGGGACCGAAGCCACGCGTGAAATAGACCAGATCGCTCGGCGCTTCAGAGAAGCTGACAGCGCGCTACATACGTCCCAGGCTATGGAGCGAACATTGTCTCAGCTCGATGAAAGCAGGCATGACGTCGCTCAGGCCGGAACAGTAGCCAAGAAACGAGGACAGGTTGGCTTCCGTCGGCGCGGCACTGCGGCTCAGCCCCGTGTAACGCCTACCAGCCTTGCCTCAGATAGTTCGGAACTGCCCGTTGCGAATACTCCTCGTCCCGCGCAAGGCATTGCGCCCGGCTCTGACGCGGGGCCTGACGCTGCCGGACCTTCGGCTCAACAAGGGAAAACAGTGACTCCAGGCTCGAGTGGACCAGAAGGTATGCCTGGCCCCCCGCAGTCTGGTGATACTACTAAAAGCTCGACGGGCAATCCACCCGGAAGCGGAAGTACGAGCCAGGAAGATGCGCAGGGTCCGAGTAAATCTGGACCGGGAGGGGGCGGCGAGGGAGATAACCCCGGAACTCTACAAGGGCCGTTGACAGGCCCGGTCGGTGGCACTTCTGGGGCCATCAGTCGCGTCCCTAACCCGCAGGGAAGTGGAACTAGCGGGTCTGGACAATCGGCAGGGGGGTCAGCAGGAGAAGAGGGTGGTGATACCGTCAGCATACCAGAGCCTTCAACTGTCGATTCGTCACTTCCTGGTGGGACGTCTGGAGATAAAGGCAGTGCCGGGCAAGGCGGAGAGGGTGGTCAGACAGTTGGTGACGCCAGTGATACCGAGGATCGAAGCAGCGGTGGGTTGACTAGCGTTAAGACACCTTACAAGGAAGTTGTGCGGGAGTACTCAGAGCGCGCAAACAAGGCGCTTGAGCGTACTTACATCCCATCAGATGCCAAAGAATACGTGAAGCAATACTTCACTGTCCTCGGCCAGTAGACGATCTAAACAAGCGACAGAACTTCGTGCCCTTTCAAGATATAGACGTCAGGAGATAGATTAGTGGCAATAGCGCAACAGGATGATGCTCAACAGGTCGGCCTTGAGATAACCGTGGAAGAGTTTCGGGAGAAGGCGCTGCAAATCGAGCAGGAGGTCAGCAAGGTCATCGTCGGCCAGCGTAACCTGATTCACCAGGTGCTCGTCTGCCTTCTAGCCGGCGGCAACGCTCTGCTCGAAGGCGTGCCTGGGCTGGGCAAGACGGTTCTCGTCAAGACGCTGGCTCAAGTCATTGACTGCGAATTCAGCCGTATCCAGTTTACCCCCGATCTGATGCCTGCCGATATTATCGGGACGAATATTTTGGTCGAGGATGAGGCCGGAGGCAGGCGCTTCCAATTCCAGCAAGGGCCGGTCTTCGCCAATCTGTTGCTGGCAGACGAGGTAAACCGTGCGACTCCGAAGACACAGTCGGCTTTGCTGGAGGCTATGCAGGAAGGAACCGTGTCGGTTGCGCGGAGCGTGTATCGCCTGGGGAGACCTTTCTTTGTGCTGGCGACCCAGAATCCGCTAGAAATGGAGGGTACATATCCCCTCCCCGAAGCACAGCTTGATCGATTCTTCTTCAAGCTAACTGTCGAATTTCCATCGGCTGCGGAGCTTGTTGCCATCTCAGACCGCACAACGTCCGGCTTCACCGCGACCATCAATCGCGCCGTCTCCGGAGATGAGATACTTGCCATGCAGCACCTCGCCCGCCAAACACCCATCGCCACACACGTCACAGCATATGGTGCGCGTCTCCTGCGCGCCACGCACCCTGATACGAGCGAGGCAAGCAGCCTTGCAAAGAAATATGTGCGCTATGGTGGGTCACCACGTGGGCTGCAGGCGATGATCCTGGCAGGTAAGATTACGGCGCTGCTCGACGGACGTTATAATGTCGCGCTGCGTGACATACGATCCGCGCTGCTCCCTGCTTTACGTCATCGCATAATCCTCAATTTTGACGGCGAAGCTGAGGGGGTGTCACCTGATCTAGTATTGCAATCTGTGCTCGATGAGACGCCGGAAGACGAGCCACGTTGACCATGTTGATTGTGATCTGATCGAGGCTTTATGGGACTTTTCGCGCCACTCGCCCTCGTAGCCCTCCCGCTACTTGGCGCAATAACAGTTCTTTATTTGCTCCGCATGAGACGGCCGTCGGCTCCTATCGCGAGCCTTGAGCTATGGGATGAGTCTGTAAGGGATAGAGAGGCGAACGCGCTGTGGCAGCGCCTCCACATTTCTGTGCTGCTTGTGTTACAACTCCTGGTGCTGCTTGCCCTGATCTTTGCCATCGCACGCCCCTGGGTTATCGATGACACGGTAGCAGGTAAGAACATGGTCTTGATCGTGGACACGTCCGCGAGTATGGGTGCAGCGGACGGGGGTGGGCGGCGTACAACTCGACTCGACGTAGCCAAGAACAAGGCCCTTGAGTTGATTGATGGTCTTCAGAGCGGACAGATCTCCTCCATTATCAGCGCTAATTCTCATTCCACGGTACTCATTTCCGCCGTTGATGATAAGGCGAGATTGCGCTCAGTAATTTCCGCCCTGGAGTCTCAGCCAGCCGCTCCAACAGATATTGTGGCGGCTCTCAAACTAGCGAATGCCCTGGCCGCGAAGCAGGGCGAGTCTGAAATTTGGGTCTTGTCGGACGGCAGGTTTGCGCCCACGAAAGACCAGGTCGGCCCACTTGTAGCTACACTTGAATACTTTCAAGTCGGGCGCACTTCCGACAATCAGGCAATCACCGCGCTTTCTCTCGACGACGTCGAAGGATCAATGAAGCTCTTCGTCCAGGTCTTCAACGCGGATGTTGTCCCGGTAACGCGCCGGATTGACTTTGTCGTGGACGATGTTCCGTGGGATGCCCGCAACCTGACAATACCACCAGGTGCCACGCAGGAGATTATCCTCG
Organism: Chloroflexia bacterium; assembly: GCA_038246925.1. Taxonomy (GTDB): domain Bacteria; phylum Chloroflexota; class Chloroflexia; order QHBQ01; family JADMIH01; genus JADMIH01. Next base: position 3,365 of record JBBRVL010000241.1, on the reverse strand, counting down.
ACAACGTACCACTAGGAGCGCGCGTAATCGGGGCCGGATTCTCTGTCCCGGATACATTGCCTATAGACGACCATGCCTGGACAATCAACAGGGCAGCAGTGCCCGGCACAGTTTTACTCGTGAGCAACGGTAACAAGTTCCTGGAGTCGGCCTTGTCGTTGCTTCCGAACGTAGACCTTTATAAAGTGGAACCGGTAGCCTATGACCCGGATGACATAATCGACGGCTCCGCGCCTGACCTGGTTGTTTTTGATATAGGCGCCAGCGTACCTCCAACCGACTCTCTACCATCGAGCAATCTACTTCTTATTGCGCCTTCCGCAAACGGACCCTACATACAAAGTACAATGGTGATCACCGGGCCGACAGGCATATCATCAGATGTCAGCACGGGAGCACGGCCCGCAACAGGTAACGCAGGGTCAATCGCTGCCTCATTGTTGAAGTTCGTTGATCTTTCGCAAGTACATATTCAACGTTCGGGACTGCTAACGGTCCCGTCCTGGGGAACTGCGGTCATAAGGAGTGATGAAGGACCGTTACTTGTTGCAGGAGAGGTAGACGAACGTCGGGTCGCGGCGATAGGTTTTGACTTCAAGGACACGGACCTTCCTCTTCAGCCCGCATTTCCTCTGTTAATCAGGAACCTTGTAACTTACCTACTTCCCGCGGCACAGGGTGGAGTGCCGATAAGTGTGGTGCCTGGGGCGTCAGTTCAAGTCAGGGCCGCGTCCGAAGATGTAGATAGTATCCTCGTCGAGGACCCTGACGGCGTCGAGTGGTCTTACGAAGTATTAACATCGTCAGATCTCATAGATTTCAGCGAGACACGTACGCCGGGTGTTTATTACATCACGGAGTACGCGGCGGGTGCGGTCGCTGCCCAGGAGGCCTTTGCAGTAAACCTCTTCTCCAGAGACGAGTCGAATATTGCTCCGGTCATTGCGCCGTCGCTGCCGGATGTCCTGCCATCAAGTACAGTGGACATCAGTCGTGCTGATCGCCCCCGCGAGGTTTGGCCGCTCGTTGCGTTTGGGGCTTTTGTGCTGCTCATGATAGAGTGGCTCTACGCTCAACGCATTGTTGTCCGAAGGGCACTTACCGAAATGAGAACGCGCCGCGCTTTAAGTAAGCTGGAACGGACGTAGGCGAGAGAATGAACTTGCCTTTTACATTGAACGAACCGAAATACCTCCTTTTGCTTTTGGCCCTGGGAGTAGTAATCGTCCTGGGACAAATGAGCGCGGTCGCCCGTCCGCGTGACAGGGCGCGTATTCATTTGAGCACGGCTCTACGTTCAATTATTCTTCTTTTGATTGTGCTCGCGCTTGCGGGTCTCCAACTCATAAGCTCAGGCGGACCGCTCAATGTTGTATTCCTGATAGATGAGTCGGGTAGCGTCAGCCCGGCCGACCGTGAGGCTGCCTCGTCGTACGTGCGGGCGGCTGCTGCCCGGATGGGCTCGGATGATCGCTTAGCCGTTGTCCGCTTCGGTGAGCAGGCAGTCCTGGACCGCGCTCTGGGCGCCTCGCCCATCTGGGAGCCTGGCAAACAGCAACCATCCATGCTTGCGACCAACATAGAGGAAGCCATACAGTTAGGAAGCGCGCTCTATCCAGAAGGTGGCGCACGACGCATGGTTCTACTCACGGATGGGCGGGAAACCACGGGCGCGGCAAACGCTATAGCCCGAAACTTGCAGGAACAAGGGATTCAACTCTCTGTTGTGCCCCTCGGCTCTGAGTCCGCCAACGAGGTGGCCGTTGACCAGGTGCTAAGCCCGAGGTCGGCGCCGTCAGGGCAGAAATACGATGTCCGCGTGCTGCTCAAAAGCAGTGTAGATCGAGCCGCGGCTGTAAGCCTCAACGTTGATGGCGTAAAGGTTGAAGAGAAAGGCGTTCAACTCAGATCGGGCGATAACGTCGTTGAATTTACGCTTGATGCAACTTCTGAGGGTTTTCATGTTCTGGATGCGCATGTAAGCTCCCCGGATGACCGGACGCAAGAAAACAACGTCGGGTCATCCTTTACAGTCGTCCGGCCTCCGCCATCCGTGCTGGTCGTGGCCGGTAAGCCTGAGGACGCCACGCCGCTAAAAGTGGCTCTGGAGGCCAATAAGATAGCAGTTGCAGTTGTAGAACCGGGGGCCATGCCGCTCCTCATAGAAGACCTGGGCAAATTCGACACCGTTGTATTGGCAAATGCGTCTGCGGAGTCTATTGGCACAGAAGGCCAGCTTGCCTTGCAAAGTTTTGTTCGCGATGGGGGGCATGGGCTTGTTATGATCGGGGGCGATGTCTCATTTGGCGCGGGTGGGTACTTGCGGTCGCCGCTTGAAGAGGTGCTACCGGTCAGCATGGACGTACGGTCTTCGGCCGAACGGGCATCGATTGCGATGACGTTCGTGGTCGATAAATCGGGCAGCATGGGCCGCTGTCACTGCGGAGGAAATCAGCAGTTTGATCCCGCCATGCGTACCGAGTTTGGTGTAAACAAGCTAGACATAATCAAGCAGGCCATCGTGAAGGCCTCGGCCCTCATGAACTCAACGGACAAGATTGGGGTTGTAGGGTTTGACAGCGCGCCCTCATGGCTCGTGAATATTCAAGAATTAGGTTCACTTGGCGAAACGGGCCTGCAACAGAGCCTCCAGCCGATAGTCGCGCAGGGGGAAACGCATGTCCACCCTGGTTTGCAAACGGCGGTGAACGGCCTATTGCCTGTGGACGCACAACTCAAGCATGTGGTGCTGTTGAGTGACGGGTGGACGAAACAAGCGGACTTCACCGACCTCATTACCCAGATAAGGGCGAGCGGTATGACGCTGACAACGGTGGCGGCGGGGGAAGGTGCCAGCGATTTGCTGAAGGAATTAGCCCAAAAAGGTGGCGGCGAATACTATCAGATAAAGGACATCCGTGAAGTACCGGACATCCTGCTGAAGGAGACTGTGCGCCTGATTGGAGCATTTTATGTTGAGGAGCGCCTCGTGCCAGTTGTGTCAGGTCAGAGTCCAATTCTGAGCGGATTGGAGCAGAACGACCTACCGCCTTTGCTCGGCTATAACAGCACGACACTAAAACCGAGCGCGGAAGCCATATTGAAATCGCCACGGGGTGATCCGCTCTTAGCTCAGTGGCAGTATGGATTGGGCAGGTCCGTAGTGTGGACATCTGATGCGAAGGGCCGGTGGGCAACTGATTGGATCAAGTGGGCCGGGTTCTCGCAGTTTGTGGGTCAAATGATAAATTGGACGCTGCCCCAGGAAAGCGCGCCCGGGGTCGTTGCGAACGTTGAGCTAAGCCAGGGCACAAGGCCATCCTCATACGACGCTGAAGTTCGTATTGAGTCCGCCGATGGACAGA
>JBBRVL010000240.1:0-6277 GCA_038246925.1 Chloroflexia bacterium | reverse complement strand
GTACCTCCTACGCTGACGGCCACTATTACACCCACTATAGGCTGCGCCCCCTTGAACAGACAGGTCAACATCGAGAGCTTCTCCTTCCAGCCCCAGAATATCACCATCTCTGTCGGCTCGACCGTGCAGTGGACCAACCTTGATCCAGCGGCACATGACGTTCATAGCGCAGGCAACTGGACCAGCCCCCTCTTGAACCAGGGCGAGTCGTTCAGCTTTACCTTCAATTCAGTGGGCATATACAGCTACATCTGCCAGCCACATCCCTTCATGACCGGCACAATCACCGTCATCGGTGGCTGCACGCCGACCGTTCCCCCACCCACCGACACCGTAACCCCGGTCCCGACTACCTGCACGTTGCAGTTCAGCGACGTACCTTCTACAGATACTTTCTACCCGTTCGTGCGCTGCCTGGTTTGCCGTGGCATCATCTCGGGCTACTCTGACGGCACATTCCGTCCTAATAACCAGGTAACTCGCGGCCAGCTTTCCAAGATGGTCTCCAACTCCGCGGGCTTCAACGAGTCGATCACGGGTCAAACTTTCCAGGATGTGCCTCCTACCAACACCTTCTATGTCTGGATCGAACGCCTCACACGGCGTGGTCACATGACCGGATATGTATGTGGTGGGCCGGGCGAGCCTTGTATAAACAACAGGCCTTACTTCCGCCCGTTCGCCAATGCTACCCGCGCACAGATCTCGAAGATCGTCTCCAATGCGGCGGGTTACACCGAAAACCACACTACCCAGACGTTCCAGGATGTACCTACGTCCAGCGAGTTCTACCAGTTCATCGAGAGGCTGGCATCTCGCGGTATCATCAGCGGTTACGAATGTGGTGGGCCGGGCGAGCCTTGTGTTGGCCCGGAGAACAAGCCGTACTTCCGCCCGTTCAATGACGCGACAAGAGGTCAGACATCCAAGATAGTGGCAAGCGCCTTCTATCCCAACTGCCAGACCCCATAGCCAAAACCGCACGGTAAATAGATCGCGTAAAGAGAGGGGAATAATTCCTCTCTCTTTTCCTTTACTCTATAAAAGCATAACACTTACTTCCCAGAATCCCACCTTACACATCCTCCCCATGTAACTTTGACGCCCGCCCGACGTATCTCTATAATGGGTAAAGACACAACGTACCCAGATACTCAACACTCATCGCTCATTACTTAATAATTGGAGGAGCGTATGGCAGGCGAGCTTACGCTACAATCTACCCTATCTAGGGCGACAATTCCGGTCATGAATACTCCCCAGCTGGTCTACTGCCTGCTGGAGATGCGGCCCGGCGAAACAGCGTCTCAGGGATCGCTCCCACTTAATTTGAACCTGGTAGTCGACCGCAGCGGCTCGATGAGCGGGCAGAAAATCGAGAGCCTGCGCGACGCTACCAATCTCGTGCTCGACATGCTTCAGCCGCAAGACTACATCTCGATCATCTTCTTCAGCAGCCGTGTCGATGTCGCCTTCCCCTCTCAGCAGATAACCAGCCCTGCCCAGTTGAGCGAGATGAAAACCCGTATCTCTCGACTGTCGGCGGAAGGCAGCACGAAGATGGCCCCGGCCATGGAAGCGGGTCTGGTCGAGCTTCGTAAGCAGATGCCCACCGGCAGGGGAGGCACACACGTCAGTCGCCTTGTACTGCTCACCGATGGTATAACCGAAAAAGAGAAGAGATGCCTGGAGCAGGCGGATGCGGCTGCCCAGCTTGGCGTTCCGATCACCGCCCTCGGCATCGGAAAAGACTGGAACGACAAGCTGATGGAAGAGATAGGTAAGACCAGCGGCGGCGATGCTGATTACATCTCGTCCCCCGACCGCATCCGCACCCACTTCGCCCGTGCGGTCCAGCAAATGCAGGCCGTCGCCCTGAAGAACGCCCTATTGAGGGTGCGCCCCGCGCTCGGTATCGAAGTACGCAGCGTCTACAGGGTCCACCCGCTCATATCGAGGCTTACTATGGACCAGGGGGCCGACCGCGCAGCCCTGGCCTCTCTTGGCGAGATAGAGCGCGGCCACGGCCAGACCTTACTCATAGAGTGCGTCGTCCCATCGCGCAATGCGGGCACATACCGCATAGCCCAGATCGAGATCGACTACGACGTGCCCCAATCCGGCCTCACCCAGCAGCGAGCGGGTGCGGATATCTTACTCAGCTACTCGCATGACCCCGCCTCCGTATCCCAGCCCGACCCCCGCGTGATGAACCTGGTCGAGAAGGCAAGCGCCTTCAAGCTCCAGACCCGCGCCCTTGAGGATGTAGAGGCGGGCAACATCCCGGCGGCCACTCAGAAGCTGCGGGGCGCTCTCACTCACCTGCTCAATCAGGGCGATACAGAATTGGCAGCCACCGTCCAAAAAGAGCTGGACAACCTCGAAAAAGGCCGTGTGATGTCACCCGAAGGCCGTAAAACCATTCGCTTCGAGAGCGGCAAAACAGTCAAGCTAGGCTGATCGTAAGTGGTGAGAGATGAGCGATGAGTGGTGAGTAATACATTCACGTTTCACGTTTCGCTGATTCGACCACCGACCACCGACCACTACTAAACAGAACTATGGCTATTTACTGTCCAAACTGCGGAATAGAGTTACCCGATGGAGTAGCGTTTTGTGATGCCTGTGGGACACCCTTGCGTGGGCAGAACCAGGTTGCCCCCGCTTCCCAAAGCGCATCCTCCTCGGCCTCTATGGGATCGGTTGCCTGCCCGGTATGCGGCGCGGCGACCCTGCCCGGCGAGGCATTCTGTGACAACTGCGGTGCCAGCCTCCTCGGCCCTGCTTCTTACTCGGCCCAGGTGACTACCTATGCGCCTCCACCTGCTTACTCCTCCGATCCGATAGGAAGCGCGTCCGCTGCACCCCCTGGCCCGGTGATCTATCGTCAAGTGGCATCCCTTGTCGTTCTCTCACCACCACCGCCCGCTACCATCTCCGTACCCGACCGACCAGAGTTAATCGTTGGACGCTCAGACCCCCAGAGCAACAGCTATCCCGACATCGACCTCGGGCCATATGGCGGCCTCGACCTGGGAGTATCACGGCGCCACTTCCGCCTCACCCGCAACGGCGACCAGATTTACATCGAAGACCTCAACGCCATGAACGGCACAGTCGTCAACAGCGAACGCCTCCCCCCATACAAGCTCCAACCCCTCAGCAAAGGCGACCACATAGCCCTCGGCAAAATGGAGCTTCGCCTGGAACTGGATTAGAATACATTCTGCCCCTAATCCCTAATCCCTAATCCCTGGTCACCCCTTCAACCCTCATTACTGTATAATAAAGGTTGAAGGAGAATCTGATGCCCGTATTAGTAGACCCCAAATCATGCGTCGACCGCGACTACTGCTTCGCCGCGGGCGCTTGCCCATACGGGGCGTTCTATCACAATTCGCTAAAGCGCACCTGGGAAGTAGATGCTACCATTTGCGGCGAATGTCCCGGCCCGTGCCTCAACTTCTGCGACAAAGATGCCCTGCGCTGGGGTGACGACCTTGTAGACCTCAAGTTGGTCAAGGCTGAGCTTGAAGGCACGATGAAACCTGAGCAGGTAGTTGAGGCCAGGCTCAAGCATAAAGAAGAGCTGAAGGCTGCGAAAGCCGCACAGGAAGCAGCCGAGGAAGCCGCCAAACAGAAGAGCAGCGCCGCAGGCGTCATCCAGCTTACCCGCGCCAATTTCGAGCGTGAAGTGCTGCGGGCAGACGTGCCGGTGGCCGTCGACTGCTGGGCCGATTGGTGTGGGCCATGCAAGCAATTCTCTCCCATCTTCGAGGGCCTCGCTAAACAGTACATGGGGGTCGTCAAATTCGCCAAGCTCGACACTGACGCCGAGCCTGCCCTTGCTCAAGGTCTGGGCGTGCAGTCTCTCCCTACTGTGCTCCTATTCTACAAAGGCCAGATGGTCAACGTGGTGGAGGGTGCCCTCCCTGCCGCTCAATTCCAGTCCTGGTTATACCAGAACCTGGCAGCTGTTCGCCAGTACGAAAAGCAACTCTCCTCCGAGGCCGAAGAAGCCATTGCGGCTGCCGTCAAGAACCTGGCCGCGCTTGGCGCGGGAGCAATGCCCGACGGCTCAACCCAGGAGCAGCCCGCCCCTACAGGCTCACAGCCATCTGCTCCTCCTGCACAAGATACTAACACTCACCGCCAGCCCGAGCCACCAGGTAAGCGCACGTCCAGCGGCCTCTACATCCCGTGACAAACGAACGGCGAAGACAGAGCTATAGCTTTCATCACGTTTCACGTTTCACGTTTCACGTTTCACGCATAGCTGATAGCTGATAGCTGATAGCTCGCTCTCTTGTCCCTCCAGCGCCGTTTTGGTACAATCACTACTATGTCTAACCAAACCAGAAGAGTAAGCAGCAAAAGCACCACTAAACGGAGGGCAATGGCGCGTCGCCGTACACGTGAGTTTGGGCGGCAGTTCTTCGCCTATTTCATGATCGGCATCCTCGTCCTCGGCACAATTTCTACCGTTATATTAGCTCAGGCGCCTGTTGGTTCAGTTCCCGGGTCCGCCACAGTCGCGCCCACCCTGGGCACGGGCCAGTTTGACGCGCTTATCACCCAGGGCGACCAGGCGATAGCAGCAGGTAAGCCGAACGAGGCGGTAGGCTACTATGGCGCATATCTGGGCCAGAACCCCGGTAGCCCTGAAGTCAACCTCAAGCTCGCGAAAGCCTACATCGCATCCTCACCCCCCAAGTACAGCGAAGCATCCCAGGTCTTAAGTCGTGTCATCACAATCGACCCTGCCGGAGCTACAGGCCCTTATGCGTCTGAAGCCACTGCTCTGCTCGTCCAGATCAAGGATAAAGTGACCCCGGTCTCCTCAGTGGTTCCGGGCCAGGCTGTGATCACCGGCACCCGCTCGATAATAGTACCCGACACCACAGTCACCGCCAGTCAGCCTATAACCAAATAGCCGTAGCCAACGCCTTTTGCTGGACGAATAATTGCTGTTATCCCTCTTGCAATTGCCCGGCAAGCGGGGTATATTTATCTTCAGCGATCAAGCCGTAATACTGCTGCTTCAACTCCAAAATACGCACTCACTGTTGAGCGCAACGGAGGTACTTCGATGAAGACAGAGGAGACCGACTGTACCGGCACTGCTTCGCCCGGTACCCATTCACCTACCCGCGATTTCACCCCTGATGATCTGCGTGATCTTATAGTCGGCGGGCGTACACTCGTGCCCACAATCGACGGCACCATGCGTCCCTACATCAACCTCGACAGCGCAGCATCCACTCCAATAGCCCGTCCCATCAAAGAGAAGGTAGACGAGTTCTACGAGTGGTATTCCGCCGTGCATCGTGGTGCCGGATTCAAGTCACAGGTAGCATCCCTGGCTTACGAACAGGCCCGTGATCTGGTAGCCGGGTTCGTGGGCGTTGACCTCTCGGATCGTTGCCTGGTCTTCGTTCGTAACACCACCGAGGCCCTTAATCGATGCGCAGGCCTCATGCCGGTTGAAGAGGGAACCGTTATCCTGACGACCCTCATGGAACACCACTCCAATATACTCACATGGCGGAAGCATTGCGTCCATGTAGAGACTGTATCGGTGGACGAGCACGGTGCGCCTCTCCTCTCCGACCTCGAAGCTCGGCTCAAGGCGAATGAAGGCCACGTCAAGCTCGTCGCCATCTCAGGCGGGTCCAACGTCACCGGTGTAATACCAGACGTGCATTCAATCGCGCGCACGGTCCATGCAGCCGGTGCAATGCTCCTCGTCGACGCAGCCCAGCTTGCTCCCCACCGCCCGATCAATATGGGACCTCTGGGCGCGCTCGAGTCGATTGACTTTCTCGCCATGTCGGCTCACAAGATGTATGCTCCACTTGGCACCGGAGTGCTCATTGGGCCGCAGAGCATCTTCGAGGGACGTGCCCCTGAGATGGTCGGCGGCGGCACGGTGCTGTTCGTTTCGGAAGAGACTGTGCTATGGACCAGCGCGCCCGAAAGCGAGGAGGCGGGCAGCCCTAATGTCGTCGGCGCGATAGCCATGGCTGCCGCTACACGCTTCCTTTCGGAATACCTGACATGGGATTGGATAATCGCCCATGAGCGCGATCTTACCTCTTACGCCCTCCGCAAGCTGAATGAGATACCGGGTCTCACAATCTACGGCCAGAACGACCCTGCACTACCGGAAGACCGGCTCGGAGTCATAGCGTTCAACCTGGAGAAGGTCGACCACTGGCTTACCGCTGCCGTCCTGAGTCACGGGTACGGCATCGGTACGCGCACTGGCTGCTTCTGC
>JBBRVL010000239.1:0-6290 GCA_038246925.1 Chloroflexia bacterium | reverse complement strand
GTGGCGTGGCCGAAGTTACCCAGGACTAGGGCAGCGACTACCACTGCTATCACGCCCGATACGCCTACCCGTTCAGCGAGGAGATAAGTGCCGTACGCTACAACGATAGTCATCACCGTCTCGACCAGGTAGTCGTTCACGCGGGATAAAAGAAGCGAGACTACGTAACCGACCACGCCACCCAGCGCCAGGCCCCCGGCTACCACGATAATGAATTGCTGCCCGGCGAACGCCAACCCACCCACGCTGTTGGCGACTACTATGCCCAGGATGATGCGGAAGACCACAAGGGATGTGCCGTCGTTGAAGAGGCTTTCTCCCTCTAGGATCACTGAAAGTCGCCGGGGCGCGCCTAGCTGCCGGAAAATAGCCAGAACCGAAATAGGGTCGGTCGCCGACATGATGGCGCCGAAGAGGAAGGCGGTCTCCCAGCTGACTCCGGTTGCCATGCGGAGAAGGCCCGCCACGCAGAGGGCAGTGAGCAATACGCCGGGCACGGCTAACAGGGCAATCGGGCGCAGGTTGTCGCGGACTTCGCTGAAGCGGAGATGGTAGGCCGATTCAAAAAGGAGAGCAGGAAGAAAGATGAAGAGGATCAGATCGGGTGTGAGGTCAATCGTGACTTCAACCGGGGAAACGGCAATTACAAGCCCTGCGATCACAAGGGCTATGGTATAGGGTACTCGTATGTATTTGGATGCGACCGCGACCGCCATTATGGCGATGAGCAGCCATACGAGGCTTGTTACTCCCGTAGATGTGAGGCCATGTTCCATGCGTACACCGAATAGTTGTTGGAGGTCTATCTGTCCGCTGTACCCATTATATAGTTAGGCTAGAAGCCGTCTCAAAAATGGCGCGCAGGACTGAGCGAACCCACTAACCTTTGTCATTCTGAACGTAGTGAAGAATCAGTCTCCCTGGTGCAGACTCCCTCGGACTGATTCTTCACTACGTTCAGAATGACAATTCTAACTTTGTTCCTTGTTCCTTGTTCCTCGTATATCATGCCATTTTCAGATAATTTATGGTGATTATATACTTGACAAACCCATGATTTTGTGCTATAATTAGGTATAAGAATGATACCACAAGTAACACGATTGGGGTACGTCAATGACAGAGATAAAGACCTTCAGCCAGATTGCAAAGTACTTCTCGGATGAGGCAGAGGCATACAAGTTGGTGGAGCGTCTACGCTGGCCTAACGGTCCTGTATGCCCTCACTGTGGCGTGATAGACCACGCATACTACCTAGAACCCAAAGAAGGCCCACGTAAGACGCGCACAGGCAATACAAGCGACAGGCGGGTATGGAAGTGCGGTGCTTGCCGCAAGCAGTTCTCAGTTCTAGTGGGTACGATATTCGAGGATAGCCGTATACCCTTATCGAAGTGGCTGCTAGCCATACATGAGATGTGTGCTGATAAGAACGGAGTGAGCGCACTAGAGTTATCGCGCAAGTTGGGCATTACGTACAAGAGCGCGTGGTTTATGGCACACCGTATTCGGGAAGCCATGAAACGTCCCCCATTGTTGGGCAAGTTGCAAGGCACGATAGAAGTAGACGAAACTTATGTAGGTGGCAGGGCAAAGGGCAAGAGGGGACGGGGGGCCGCCAATAAGACTCCCGTTGTGTCGCTGGTAGAGAGGGACGGAGAAGTACGCTCACAGGTCATGGAACAGGTTACAAGCGCGAATATAGGTAAGGTAATGCAAGAGCATATCGAGCCTACTGCAACCGTAATGACCGACCAGTTTCAAGCCTACAAAACCCCCGGCAAGCAGTTCGCAAGCCATGAGGTAGTGGATCACAGCAAAGATGAGTACGTAAAGGGTAAGGCCCATACAAACACAGCAGAGGGTTACTTCTCACAACTAAAGCGTTCGATAGATGGAACGCATCACCATGTATCAGAGAAGCACCTAAACCGTTATCTGGCAGAGTTTGACTATCGCTACAGCACGCGCAAAGTGAAGGATGGGGAGAGGACAGAGGAAGCGATTAGACGTGTAGCAGGTAAGAGGCTTACTTACCGCTCGCCAGTATCGGGACTTGTGGATAACCCGAAACCGTTGACGGATGTGTAAAACTGTGGTAAAATTACCACAGATTAGTGGAGCATGGGGGTGTTGAACCCCCCACCGACGGATTCCAAGCCCTGCGGTGCTTACCCAGATGCCCCAGTGATTGACAGGTGCGGTAGGCGGGATTTGCACCCGCACGGATGTATGGAATCCACCAGTTCTCCAGACTGGCGCGTCTGCTGTTTCGCCACTACCGCATTATGTAAGTTATGACGACGGGCTACCCTTCCAAAGCGGTCCGTCGTCATTTTTATCTTCTACTTTTCTTTTCTCACCTCCCGATTGTGTAGTAATTCGAGCCACCACCGCTTCATATCTGTAGGCCAATCAGCCTCGTAAGGCGGCAATGGGGGGTATTTTCCTTCAGACTCCCCGTTCCTTCTTGCCCCATCTGACGGCAGGGCATAAAGGGCCGCGCTCCCTGAATCACCATTGTAATAAGGTGGTGTAGTATCCTCACTATCTCGCCCTGCTCGTATTTCCTTAAGTGCATTGCGGAAGAAGATTACACATCGTTTTAGGGTAGTTTCACTTGTTACGCCCACACTTCTAAACTTCTCGGCAATCTCATCAGCCGTCGCGTTTAAGACATCGAACTCATCTGCTTGTGGTCCTAACAAGTAGGGATATGCTGCTTCCAACATTTGCTCAAAGACCATGCGCTGTCTATCCCCACCTGAATTGATTAGTTCTATCAGTCGCGGTGTAGGCACACTGTTCTCGTCAATGAGCCGCAGATATCGTAATGTGCTTCTTATATTGTGGCGTGCAGAATCGTTTAACGAGTGCAAGGTAGTCGTGACTTCTACCCTCGAATGCTTGGGTGACGCTTGAAAGGCGTTTAAGAATGCCCTAAATTGCTTATAGTGGGCATATGGAGGCTTTAGATCCTCTGTGGCTCTTGCTTCAAACATTGGCATTGCTCCTGTACCCCCATGTTTCTGCGTTTGTCTACCTACATCCTTCTAGGAAGCACAAGTCCTGTACTTCTTGTCCATGAGTATAAAGGACAAGCAAGAAAAAAGCAAGAGGAACACATGGAAAAGAAATACACAATGCGCGCATTGTGTGGAAGGGGGTTGAAAATGATGTTGCCTATGATGTATGCTACTCCTAGAACATCAAGAACGTAAACAGCGAGCAGGATGAAGGTGGATGTAGTGACGAACAGGAACAAAACGAAGGGACACGTTAGCCAACCACAGCAGCGTGAGCCAATATCCCTTGCCCCGCTTCCCTTTGAGGAAGCCCTAGCCGACCTGCTAAAGACAGGGCCGCATCCCCAAGAAAAGAAACAGGGCAAGGAAAAGCCGTCACCCAAAATAGAGCGACGGCCTAAGAAATCCCAAGCGCAAAAGAGCGAATAACTAGAACCTGCTAAACCCATAAAACGGGTCTAATACCGCTCATTTCTCGCGTCTAGGGTGCGTCAAGTATATGATCACCTAATTTATACTCCTTTAGTGGGCAGGGTCTTGCCTTCAGAGAACGGTGGGTTGAGTGTCGTGGTCATTCCGCGCCTTGTTTTTCGGCGTAATATTCGGGGTCGCGCCCGTGGTCGGCGGTCCCCTTTGCGGCTTGCGTATTACTTTCGCTGCCCGCGTTCATATCATCTCGCACCTCATCATCGGCTGATTCGGTGGCGGTGGCGGTCTCGCGGCCAGGCGCTACGTCGCGGTTGTGCTTTACCTGGGATTGTCGTTCGTTGTTATTCTCTGCCACGTCTGTTGCTCCTCTCTTGAGATCGTGCCGGATGCACGACAGGTATACCTTTCGCAACTCATGTGCCACTATATGCGTGATAAGCTATGAGTTGTTATTGCCGACCACCGTCTACCGACCACCGTTTACCGTCCATATTTTTGTCGGTACAGTTGTGTGCCTAATTGACCCAGTTGCACCACGAATGGAGTGCCTGCGTTTTCGGGGTGATATTCAAAGCGGTTACGCTCGAAATATTGCACGCGGTACTCTTTGTTGTCTACCGGGTTCTTTTCCAGGCGCTCTTCACTGATTGGGTAGCCGAATATCGCCAACCCGCCGTTCTCCTGCCAGTAGGTGAAGAACTCATTGGAGACGTTGTGCCCTGTCTCGGGGAAGAAGTGTGCGCCTTCTTTAGCTTCGGCGGCAGGCTCCGGCTCATTTAGTAGCGCGCCGAGTCTGCCCAGAATTACTTCCTCGCCGGTAGCGGCGTGCTGCTCAAAGCGTGCGCGCTCGAAGTATTGTGTCGTATATACTTCTCCGGTGCCATCTGCTTTCTCCTGAAGGAGAGGTGAGATTGGGTAGCCGAATACGGCCAGGCCACCGTTTTCCTGCCAGTAGCTCAAGAAGGGCTGCGTTACGAAGTAGCCTGTCTCCTCGAAGTAGGCGTTGTTCTCGTCGGGCACGCGGGCCATGAAGGTCCAATCGGCTGTGAGACGGGCCATGTCCGCGCCTTGTATCTGAACAGTTACGCGCTGTACGCCTGCATCGAGTTGGGGTGATGTGGCCGTGATGATATACTCATCGTCACTGTCGGGAGCAGGCTCAACCTGCGTATCGAGTGGGCTGCCGTTCAGGAATATCTGCGCGTTCTGAGGCGCTTGCTGCCCGGCGATGCGCAAGACGATGGGCACCTGATCGGCGCCCGCCAGCACTCTTGCTCCAGCTACCGGCTCACGACTGACTGCCCGCATGGGAGCGCCTGCCTGAGGGCTGGGTGTCGCATCGCCTGTTGCTGCGCGGTCGCCGACCCTGAATTGCCACGTCTCAGTCTTTGATCTGCCGCTAATGGTGCTGGCCGTGATTCGCACGTCGTGAATACCTAATCCCAGGTTCGATACGATGGCCTGGGCAGTTTGGGTCAGGGGCGAAGAGCCGGTGAGTGTAGTCTCAATAGGCTGCCCATCGATCAGGAAGGTGGCCGTGGAAATGGCCCTGGAGCTTTGCATCTCAACACTAATTTGTGTGCTGCCGCGCTCTACAATGTTCTGGCCGTCGGGGACAAAGTTGGTGAAGGTAATGCGTGCCTCGGCGTTGTCGGAAGTCTGGTCTCTCAGGTCGGCGGGATCGGTTCTGAGAGCCATACTGCCGAGGATAGACATCGCTGCAATTACCATGAGGGCAGGGATTACCGCGCCTAGCTTCGACAAGAACCCTTTGCGCGTGTCGGCGGTAGGCGCGGTTTCTTCCATCCCGAACTCCTGGCCGACGCGCTCGAATACCTGTAGACGTGTGGGGTCGATGCTGCCTACCAGCTTGCCGTTGTCCACTACCGGAATATGAATGTCCTCCTGGGGAGTGCTGCGTCTTGTTTCCACTACTCTCAGGACATCTGTGAGCGAGTCGCCTGGGTGAAGAGTCTGTACGGAAGCAATCTGGGTCATCAGGGCGGTCACAGGAGTGGCGGGCCATGCGCCTTGCAGTACATTGTCGGCGGCGGCAAGGCTCACTATGCCTACGAGCGCATCATCAGGGTCGAGGACGGGTATAGATGCCTCGGGCGAGAGCCTGGGGTGATTGCGGACCATGTCTGCAACTGTATCGGTGTTCTTGACCGAGATGCCTGCCGTTGTCCTTTCCATGAAGTGACGTGCCTTCATCTCCTCGAATGCTCCGCGTAGTAACGTGCGTTGCTCACCGAGAGAGGATGCCTCCCTTGCGGCCCAGCCGGTTAGAACTAGGGAGAGGGCAACCAGCCAGGAGTCGGTCGTAAGCCCGATGAATGCTCCGAATAACACCAGTAAGAGGGAAGCCACGCCACCAACAACGCGAGCGAGCGTGGGGCCGCTCTCACGGTCCGCGGTAAAGACCCCGATAGCGGCGGCCAGTGCCCACCCCCCATCGAATGGAATGCCTGGAATGAGGTTGACCAGTCCGAGCAATACGTTCAATGTTCCTAGCACGGCGAGTAGGGCTTTGATGCCCCCTGGAAATCCATCGAGGGGAGCTATTGCCCCCGATATGAAGAGGAAAAAGGCTCCAAGAAGCATCGAGAAAACCGGCCCGGCTATCGCTGCCAGGAGCGCCTTACCAGGTTCGAGGTTCTGGAACCTGAAAGGCACTGCCGCGCCTATGGGGAAGAGGTTTATTGCGCGGCCTCGGGTGCCCGCGAAGGCTGCATGCACAAGCTCGTGCAGTATGACCGAGGCAAGGAAGAAAAGAAGCGCAACAGCGGCTACCAGCCAATAGTATTGGCCGGGCCATGTGGGGAAGTTATCAGG
>JBBRVL010000238.1:0-6345 GCA_038246925.1 Chloroflexia bacterium | reverse complement strand
GCTTTGCTGAAAGCTCCGACTACGACCACCCTATATCGCAATTTATGACGCGTGCGCCCCTTATCACTGCCCCTCTTGGAACAACCCTGGAGCAGGCCCAGAGCATACTGCGCAAGCACAAGATCGAGAAGTTGCCGGTCGTGGATAAAGAGGGCTGTCTCAAAGGGCTTATTACGGTCAAAGATATACAGAAGAAGACCCAATACCCCAACGCCACGAAGGATGACAAGGGGCGTTTGAGAGTAGCAGCGGCGGTAGGCGTCGGCCCCGACAGCGAAGAGCGCGCGGCTGCGCTAATCGAGGCAGGGGTGGATGCATTGGTCGTGGACACTGCTCATGGGCACACACGGGGCGTCATCAGCACTGTACGACGTATCAAAGCGGGCTACAGCATACCCATAGTTGCAGGCAATATCGCGACAGCCGATGGGGCGCGCGCTCTTATCGATGCGGGAGCAGATGCGCTCAAGGTGGGGATGGGGCCCGGCTCCATCTGCACGACGCGAGTTGTGTCAGGCGCGGGGATGCCTCAGATTACCGCCGTGTGGGAGACATACAAGGTCTGCCGCACCCAGGGAGTGCCTGTGATAGCGGACGGTGGGATACAGTACAGCGGAGATATAGCGAAAGCAATAGCCGCAGGCGCTGACACTGTCATGCTGGGGGGTCTTCTCGCGGGCGTAGACGAAAGCCCCGGAGAGATAATGCTCTACCAGGGTGAGCGCTTCAAGGAATATCGTGGGATGGGGTCGCTCGGCGCGATGAAGCAGCGTTCATATAGCAAAGACCGCTATGGGCAGCACGAAATAGACAGCATGAGTAAGCTTGTGCCGGAGGGGATAGAAGCCCGTGTGCAGTACAAAGGCCCGCTGTCTACACTACTGTACCAACTGGTGGGCGGCCTGCGAAGCGGTATGGGCTACCTGGGGGCCGCAGATATCAAGACCTTGCAGGAGAGTGCTCGCTTCATACGCATCTCGGGCGCTGGCCTGCGCGAGTCTCACCCCCACGATGTGACGATCACTAAAGAAGCCCCGAACTACGGACAGAGCCGTTAAACAGGTAAGGGGGGTGGAACGTCTCCCACCCCCCTTACAGGCTACAAGTTACTTATTCTTACCCGTTCGTCGCGTCGCGAATATCATCACCACGCTCCTGGACCCAGTCGCCTGCGCGATCTGTGGCTTTATCAAGGTCTCGGCCTGCGTCGCGTGCTGCATCGCCCATGTTATCGGCGACATCTCGCGCGCCACGGTCCATATCACGACCCATATCGTTTATATCGTCTTTTATCTCGGCGCCCATATTACGGTCTCTGCCTTGCAGGTCGTTCTGCTTGCCTGAGAGCGTGTCGCCTACGTTGTCGATGCCTTGCTCAACTTCGCCGGCTACCTTCTGGCCCGCGCCTACAATCTTATCTGCGAGATCAGGGCTTTGCATGTTGCGCTCACCCTGGTCCTCATTCTCATTACCTCGATTCCAGCTAGTCATTTCCATTACCTCCTTGTAATTCGTACCACGTCCGCTACCGGAGGTGGCAACTTTGCCGGGTTGCCCGTACTGTAAGAGCAACTTATGTGCCAATTGCCGCTTTGCGTGTGATTATGTGTAGTAGAGTCTTCCCTGGCATGCTTATTGCACCCACGCAACTGGATAATTCGACTATTGCAGCCGGAGGCCGTATTTATGCCTGGTGATGACCAATTGAGCGATTTGGAGAAAGGGGGGCGTAATACGTCCGCCGCTTCTGAGCCTGGATCGCTGCCGGAAGACCAGGCGCTTGATGTGCCTGATCATGTAGAGCACTATCTCGAAACCAAGCCCTCGGGTATGGTTGATTCCCACTCACGTCCATCGCCCCTCGCTGATATGCACTCGGTCCAGGTTGATACAAGCTCAGCAAGTGCGGAAGCTACGCCCGCTCCCGCACCTCCGGCAACAGTTTCTACTCCCACATCCATAGCCTCTCCGGTTGTCGATGCGACCGTGCAGGCGACACAGGCGGCTGTAGGAACCGCCAAGCAAGCGACCCAGCAGGTCACTGCCGCAGTCCAGCAGCAGGCCCAGCGGATCACCGTTGCGCCGCGTAAAGCTATCTATCGTGGTAAGCGATTTCTGGTGATATATGGCGCGCTGGTCGGCGGGACTGGTCTGTTGGCCTTCTTTGCCAAGCGTCACCGCTATTTCAAAGGTGACGTCGGCATCACCCGGTTTTTGCAGAGGCCAAACGCCAGGCTCTACGATGCACTCATGGCGGCCGTGAGCCAGCTTGGGTGGCGTTGGATAAGCGTCGGCACAAGGGCTTCGCTCAGCACCCTCATGTGGGCAGCAGGCTTTCGCATGGAAAGCGCATTCACCGTCTCGACATGGTCCGGCGATGTGCTCACGGTTCTCATCAAAACGAGAGTTCTGCGCCCACGTCCCACTAAAGACCTCGTACGCGTAATGGGCGCGCTTGAGGAGGCCAGCTTTCCATCAGGGCACGTGGTTCACTACGTGACCTTCTACGGCTTCCTCTTCTATCTGGTCTTCATCCACCTCAAGCAGCGTTGGTTCCGTACTGCCCTCCTGACCCTGCTCGCCGGGGTTATCCTGCTGGTCGGCCCCTCGCGCATCTACATGGGCCACCACTGGCCTTCTGACGTAGCGGGCGCGTATCTGGTTGGCACTCTCTGGCTTGGCGTAATCATAATCGCCTACCTCGAGACGAAGGCCAATTACACCCTCCACACCCACCCGCCCTTCATGGTCAAACGCCCGCAGCAGCTCGGGAAATTATGAGTTTTGAATTATGAATTATGAATTAGAGGAAAACTAATCAATTCATAATTCAAAACTCATAATTCCCGAAGGGCAAAGATAATCAAGAAGTACTATCCCCAGCAGCGCGCCTATCCTTTATACTGTACCAGCACCCACGCAGAATGGAGACGCGCAGCATGAATAATAGTATAGGTACAGCGCCACCCAACGAGGAAGAAAACCCTCTAATACAGCCGTATCAGCCGTACATGGGCCAGGCACAACCTGGTGGTGTTCAGCCCGTGCCCCAGGCGTCTGGCGAAGGCGATGCGGTTCCCGCCCCCATTACCTCTCAGGCTGGCATGTCCCCGCGTAGCCGAGCCGTGTCTATCGGTATAGGCGTGGTGAGCCTCTTCCTTATAGTGGCGGCTTTCGTGGTGAAGGGCGAGCCTGAGAGGTTCGTAACAGTCGGGTTGCAATTTGTTCCATTGGCGATCCTGGCCGCTCTTGCGTATGCCGCTCTACGGAGTACCACCGCAGCGGTCTTTACTTACGTCTGGCTGGCGATCCTCATGCTCCTGCTAGTACTTAATTCGTTTATCCTCGTCCTGGGAGTAGTCACGAACCTTGAGGCAGTTTCCGCCGTACAGGCCTCAGGCACCAGACCGACGATGGAGACGCTCGACGAAATATTCAAGCCGGGAGCAGGTGATGCCTTACTATGGACGACGCTACTTCTGATCCTTTCGGTGCTTGTCTCGCTTGCGATGCTCCTGCGCCCCGTGCGCGTGCTCATGTCTCGGATCATACCTATCGACCCGGACAACTTCGTGCACAAGATCGGGTTGTCGATTTTGACGCTGATATTGTTTACCTCGTTTGTGCCTCTCATTGCACTTGGTGGTCGTCCTCCAATCCTAGAGCTTATTTCACTGGATAGTGTCGGTCTACGCCCGGTAGATCTCATCTATCAGTTCGTATGGACGATTCCAGCCACCCTTGTTGCGGCGGGCTGGCTTATAGTACGTAGATTCTCGGAGGTGCTTGCTCGCCTCGGCATGGTGCGTCCCTCATTAAGGCAAGTTCTGTTCGGTGTGGGTGCAGGTATCGCACTGGCGGTTGTTGCCAGGGTCGGCCTCGACCCTGGTATTAACTCTTTATGGAAGAGCCTCGGCTGGCAGCCGACCAACGTGCAAGCCTTCGAGAAGCTGCTGAGTCAGCTCATTACGCCGTTGGGCGCGGTGTTGATAGGGGTAACGGCAGGCGTGGGTGAGGAGATGGCGATCCGAGGCCTTTTGCAGCCTCGAATCGGTCTAATAGCTTCAAATCTGGTCTTCACTGCTGTGCATGCCCTTCAATATGGTGTGGATGCTCTGCTGAGCGTGTTCATTATAGGACTTGTGCTTGGCGTCATACGTGCTAAATCCAACACAACTACGTCGGCCATCGTGCATGGGGTGTATGACTTCGTACTTATCATGACAAGCGTTTTTGTGGCAGGGCAGGCGGGATAAGAAATGTGCCTGGAAAGTTGACAATAACACACTCAACCCTTATAATATAGACGTACTCACTTATCCCTAATTTCCCATGCAATACAAGGATTATTACAACTCATTAGGCGTGAAGCCCAATGCCAGTGAGAAAGAAATCAAAACGGCCTACCGTAAGCTGGCGCGTAAGCATCACCCTGACCTGAACCCAAACGACCGCGAGTCCGAGGCGAGGTTCAAAGAGGTGAACGAAGCCTACGAAGTGCTCAGTGACGCCGAGAAGCGCAAGAAGTACGACCAGTTCGGTTCCGATTGGGACCGCTACCAGCAGACTTCAGGCTCGCCCGGCGGGTTCGACTTCAGCAAGTACCAGGGCTTCAGCGGCTTTACCACGGGAGGCGGCGGTTCAGGGGCGAGTGGCTCCTACCGCTCGTCCACATCAGGCATCCCTGGGGATAGTGACTATTCCGATTTCTTTGAGATGCTCTTTGGGCGGCAGCCAGGTATATCCACCGACTATTACAGCACAGGGCGCAGAGGCACCGTACCCCGTGCAGGTGAAGACTACGAGCATGAGGTAGAAGTAACGCTGGAAGAAGCCTTTACGGGAACACAGCGCATCCTTCAAATGGACGTGCCTGAGGCCTGCCAGCAGTGTGGGGGGCGCGGCATCACCGGCAAGCGGGTATGCCCTACATGCAACGGTAAAGGCACTGTGCCCCGTATGAAACGTATCGAAGTCAAGATACCTGCGGGTGCGCGTACAGGCTCAAGGGTGCGTATCGCGGGCGAAGGTGGGCATGGCACGGGTGGCGGAGGTCGGGGAGACCTGTACCTGCGGGTGTCGGTTCTCCCTAGCAGCCGGTTTGAGCGCAAAGGTGACGATCTTTACGTTACCGTGCCCGTACCTTTATATAGGGCGGTGCTCGGGGGTGAAGTAGAGGTGCCTACGCCCAAAGGTACGAAGCTAGCCTTGAAGATACCGCTCCAAACGCAGAACGGGCGAACCATCAGACTTGCGGGCCAGGGTATGCTGAGCTTGAAAGACCCCTCGAAGCGCGGCGATCTATACGTGAAGGTGGATGTGCAACTCCCCACGGAACTGGGCGAGGAAGAACAGCAACTCTACAGCCAGTTGGAACGTATATACAATGAGCGCACGGAAGGCAAGTCACATGCAGGCCGAGCGTAGATTCCCCTTCGGGAATTATGAGTTATGAATTATGAGTTATGAATTAGAAGAACCAGCTACAGCTACAATTCAACATTCAACATTCAACATTCAAAATTCAAGATTCGACAGGCAGCCCCGCTACGTGATAAGCGTTGCTGCCCAGATACTCGGCGTTCACCCTCAGACGTTACGCCTGTACGAGCGAGAAGGGCTGGTCGAGCCGAAGCGTACCGGGGGCAAGATTCGCCTTTACTCCGACTACGACATCGAGAAGGTCCGCTGCATCATGCGCCTCACCAACGACCTCGGCGTGAATCTTGCAGGTGCGGAAGCAATCATATATATGCGCGAGCGGATGCTCAGGATGCATCGCGAAATGGAAGCGATCCGCGAGCAAATGGAGGCCGAGATGCAAGAGATGCGAAGGGAGCTAGGTATGGAGCTGTGAATTGTGAATTATGAGTTTTGAGTTTTGAATTACCGCTGACAGTAGGCGGTGATTCGGTAAACGGCCGGTGTGGATAATGGCCGTGTCGGAGGTCAGAGAGGGTATACTCCTCTGACGTGACCAGTAAGCCCAGATATTATATAGACCCCAAATATAGAAATGGAAGTACACAATAATGATGAGTCGATTTACAGAAAGAGCACAGGAAGCGTTGCAGAAGGCGCAGCAGATCATGTTCGCCAAACAGCATACGCAATTAGATATAGAGCACGTATTTCTCGCTCTGTTACAGCAGCGCAACAGCCTTCCGGCGCAGATAATCATGCGCCTGGGCGGCGACCCGCAGGCTATGGTACGCCGCCTGGAAAACACCCTGAGTAGCACACAGTCGTTTGGTGGTAGCCGTGGTGTTTCGACAGGCTACATCACCCTGCGCTGTAATCGCGTGTTACAGGGTGCCGCTGATGAGGCCGACCGCCTCAATGATG
>JBBRVL010000237.1:0-6366 GCA_038246925.1 Chloroflexia bacterium | reverse complement strand
GTCTATATCGTCACCACTCTGGGGCTGCACTGGACGAGGACCTGTAGGGCGACCAGCGGGTTGGTCACTATTGGGCATCGGTTGGGCTGACGGACGGGCCGGAATCGAGGCATTGGAGCTGCCGTTGTTGCTACCAGACTGCACGGGTGAGGACGCTTGTGATGTCTGGGAGGACTGGCTGCCTGTCTCACGCTGAGTAAAAGTGCCACGCGTATGCACATCACGCCGCACAGAGTCGAACCCGGTAGCGATTAGCGTAATCTGAACGTCGTTGCCCATTTCGGGGTCGATTACCGCACCGAAGATGATGTTGGCTTCGGGGTCTGCTGCCTGCTGGATTACGGAGGCAGCCTCGTGAACTTCCATCATGCCGAGGTCGGGACCGCCGGTGATATTGAAGAGTACGCCCTTTGCGCCTTCGATACTGATTTCGAGCAGGGGAGATTCGATAGCCTGGCGTGCCGCATCGATGCAACGAGTGTCTCCGGTGCCACGTCCGATAGCCATGAGTGCCGAACCGGCTACCTGCATGATGCTCTTCACATCGGCGAAGTCCAGGTTGATAAGACCTGGCTCGGTGATGAGGTCGGATATACCCTGGATGCCCTGACGAAGAACGTCGTCGGCTATGCGGAAGGCCTCGTTGAGAGTGGTCTTCTTGTCGGCTATCTGTAGTAGACGGTCGTTCGGGATAGTGATGAGGGTATCGACCTGCTCTTTGAGGCCCGCAATCCCCTCATCAGCGGCAGCACGCCTGCGTGACCCTTCAAATGTGAACGGCTTTGTGACCACTCCAACGGTGAGCGCGCCAATCTCGCGCGCTATCTGCGCGATCACGGGAGATGCGCCTGTGCCTGTTCCACCGCCCATACCGGCGGTGATGAACACCATATCAGCGCCCTTGAGGACCTCGAAAAGCTCCTCGCTGGTTTCGTCGGCAGCACGCCGGCCAACGTCGGGGTTGCCGCCCGAACCGAGGCCCTTCGTGAGCTTGTCCCCGATACGGATGCGGGTCGGAGCCTCTGAGTGAAGCAACGCCTGCGCGTCGGTGTTGACTGCAATGAAATCTACACCCTTGACACCCGCCTGTATCATGCGGTTGATAGCGTTCGAGCCGCCACCACCCACGCCTATTACCTTGATTTGAGCGTAATTATCGGCTGATATACCGTTGTCGCGCCCGCCCCCGTACTGTATATGCACGGGCCTGTTAGTGTTGCCGCCCCACGGTGGAAACATGAAGCCCTCCTTAATCCCGAAATTATGAAGCCCCCCGCTGACCGTTTCGCCCTCTTGCTGTCCAAATGATCGCCTCTGCCTGATTGCACCCTGTTAGCACCCTTACTTAAGACGTAAAGGCGCCACGCCTAGTGCGCTCAAAAAGCGACCATTCTTCTCCTTTTGCGGTGCTGAGACTCCACAAGCTGAGCAGATCTAGAAGTATTGAATAAAGCCTGAAGGTTAATACCGGACTAAGGTCTGATAATACACTATCTACAGAGGGAGTTCAAGTGAAAACGGCCAGAATGAGGCAAAAAGGCCCAAAAATCATCAAAATTGATTAGGGCATCGGGCTAATGGGCGTTATTAACCGTGGGGTAAAAACCCTTTTAGCCATTTAGCCAATGGGCTTGATTGCTCGTCCCCGTTGTCGGTCCCGCGACGTGAGCGGGGCAATCTTGAAGCAATTGAGGACTGAGCGTTTTGCTTTATTCCCCAGAGGACTAAGCCGACGCTTGTAGCATAAGCTGGACTCTCGAAGACATCAGCCAGACCGCCTATCCGCTGGGGGCGACCTGTACGTACAGGCATCCTGAGTTTGTGGGCTGCCAGAGGCTCAATGCCTGATGTGCGTGCTACTCCGCCGGTGAGAACCACGCCCGCCGGGAGCAAACCTTCGTATTCGCTACGGCGTATCTCGTCGCCTACCATCATGAAAATCTGATCAAAACGCGCCGCCATGACCTCGTTCAGCTCAGAGCGGGAGATGAATCGGGGTGTACCCTCGAAGGTCTGCGTCTCAATAAGGTCATCTTCCAGGTCTCTGGCCTGCCTATTGTCCGCAGACTCAGCGAGCACTAGCCCTAGATCGAGAGCTTCTCGGGGCGTACCGGATCCATTGGTACGAGATGTTCCCTGCGCGTTATTTGAATAGGCACGACTGTACGCAGGCTGTGGCTGCGACTTGCCGTTGGTCTGCTGAGCCTGGGCAAAGTGCGAGTTGGAGCCTGCCACAACTGCGCGCCCATACTCAAGCTTTAGAGCTTCCGCGGCCTCGTACGGTATGTTGAAGACGATAACCAGATCATTGGTGAGATGCCACCCTCCAACCGGGAGCACCTTGGTATGCCATACCGCGCCATCTACGAAGATAGAGATATCCGTCGTGCCGTGGCCTATGTCGACGAGCACCACCCCGAGGTTTTTCTCCTGCTCGGTCAACACCGCCTCGGCTGCCGCCAGGGGAGATAGCACCAGGTCGTCTACTTCCACATCAGCCTGTTGCACGCACCTGATAAGATTCTCACGGACGTTACTGGCACAAGTTACCACATGGGTCTCCACGTCAAGCCGGAAGCCTGAGAGACCGACTGGGTTGCGTATCCCCTCCTGTCCGTCAACGGTATAGGAGCGCGGAACGACATGCAGCATATCGCGGCCCGCCGGGAGCGCCATCACACGTGCCGCCTCAACTGCGCGTACTACGTCGTCCTGGCCGATAATGCGGTCTTCATGGGCAACGGCTACCAAACCCCTGGTGTTCAACGAAGAGACATGGTTGCCCGACATCGATACGTAGGCAGACAAGATACTGCAACCCGACTGCCGCTCGGCGGCTTCCAGGGAGTGCGCGATAGCGCCACTTGCTTTGACGATATCGGTAATCATACCTTTTGATACACCCTCGGAAGCGACCGCGCCCACGCCGAGCACGTTCAGGCGGTTACCTGGGCCGTGTGCTGCCTCAGCTACGATGGCGCATATTTTGTGTGTGCCGACATCTATGCCGACTATTATTCGCTCGCTACCTGGCATATCTACGCTGTCTGGCCCAGTGCTACAGGCCCTCTCGCCTACCGAGAACCCGATAACTGCGTCATCTCCTTCTGTTCTTAACTTGGGGAGATTATTCTACCTTAACCGGAGCGCAGAAAAGCGCCATTTCCACCACAATGTGCAAAAGAGAGGCTAATTGTTGGTTATATCTGCTGTGGATACAGATAAGAAAAGGGACGAAGGAAGGAAACGTGAAACGTGAAACGTGATAAGGTTGAGGGCTGACGGCTGACGGCTGACGGCTTATAGTGACTGTATAAAGTGTCGCCTGATGATAGCGACATTGTTGAATAAGCGAACACCGAAGGCTACCAGCGCGGCGATAGAGAGGTCTACCCCAAGCCGGTCGCCCAGGAAAGTGAGACCCGATGCGAGGACAATATTAGTGATGAAGCCTGAAATGAACACGCGGTTGTCATACGACTTCTCTAGCTCGGCCCGTATTGCGCCGATTACAGCGTCCAATGCAGCCAGGATGCCAACCGCCGTATAGCGCGCATACGGCTCTGGAATAGACAGGTTGAATTGGAGACCGATAAACAGGCCAATTATCAGGAATACAACAGGTATCCACAGGCCAAATGACTGCGTAGGCGGCTTGTCGTCCATATTGCTTTCGACCGGATAGATGTCCAGATGGGACTACTGGCGCACGCTGGGCCGCTCTACCGAGCGGACATCAAGAATATTCCAGGAGCGGTTGCGCTCATAATATTGGCGGACTACCGACTGCACTATCTTTATTTTCTCATCAAGGCGCTCACCCGTGCCGAACTCGATGCGCTGTCCAGTTGCGGTAATAGCCGTGATACCGTTGTCGGGCGCCCATTCCAGCTGCCTTAGCTGAAGGCCGGTCGCCTGTGGGAGAGCTACGTAGATCTGCTGGGCGGTGTCGGCGGCATCGGCCTTGTGGACGGGCATAGGCGCGCCAATAGTGAGTGAGTCAGTCATCGGCCCACGGTCGAAGATAGTCACAAAGCCGTCCAGCGTGGTGGCATTCCCAACAACTACGTGATCGTCACTTGCCAATAGGGGAGTGCCGTCGCCTATTACCCACACTACGGCGGGCCTGCGTTCCTGCACGCGGATGATAACACGGTTGGGAAGCTCCAGGTCGACCGTGACACCCTTCAAGAGCGCAGCTTTTTCGGCGAGCCGCTTTTGGACAGCTGAAGAGTCGATCAGAAAGATGTTCTGGCCCGCTACTCCGGCTATCTCGTTCGCTTGCTCGACGCTCAGCACTTTGCTTCCCTCGACCGATACTGTTGTGACGGTATATTCAGGAGAGGTGCCGAAGGAGATAGCGCCTGCCACGACAAAGGCCAACCCCACGAGCGCGAAGAAGCGTCCCTGCCTAACATCCTCACTGAACAACTTCCAGCCCTGCTTGCTTGCGGCGGCTCCGCCCCTTCTGGAGGCTCGCGAGTCATCAGGCAGCAAAGGGGCGCGCTCGCCTATTACCTGCGCGTGGGTACGCCTGTTGTGGGCCTGGGTCTTACCGGCCTGGATAGCACGTTGATCGCTCATACGCTCAAGTCCGCTCCTTTCTCGCTAAGAGCAGCTTTGCTTCTTGCGCGGTCGCTGTGACGCTCTATCGCAAGCTCGATGAGGCGGTCTATCAACTGGGAGTAAGAGAGGCCACTTGCCTCCCATAGCTTCGGGTACATCGAGATACGGGTAAAGCCGGGTATGGTGTTTATCTCGTTGAGCCAGACAGCCGAGAAATCGCGGGCCACAAAGAAATCGACCCGCGCCATGCCCGCTGCGTCAATCGCCTTGAACGCCCTGAGCGTGAGCGACCGGACTTCTTCCGCGACATGGCCGGGAAGGTCCGCCGGAATAATCAGGTCTGAATTGTCGTCAACGTACTTCGCCTTGTAATCGTAGAACTCGTTACCTGGCACGACCTCGCCGACGACCGAGACATCAGGGTTATCATTACCGAGTACAGAGCACTCGCACTCACGAGCATCAACGCCTTGCTCAATGAGAATGCGGCGGTCGTAACGAGCCGCCTCGTCAAGAGCAGGGCCGAACTCCTCCGGGTCATGTATCTTGCTGATGCCTACGCTGGAGCCCATGTTGCCGGGTTTAGCAAACATGGGGTAGGTTAGCTTTGACTCGGCCATTCGCAGCACGGCAGCAGGGTCGATCTCCCATTCGGCGCGGGTAAGCGCGACGAACGGCACGACCGGCAAGCCCTCAGCCTGGAAAAGACGCTTCATGGTAGCTTTATCCATCCCCACGGCAGACCCAAGTACGCCTGAGCCGACATAAGGTATACCCGCCAGGTCGAGCATCCCCTGCACGGTGCCGTCTTCCCCATAAGGGCCGTGCAGCACCGGAAATATCACATCAATCGGCTCGCCCGCCTGAGCGGAGAGAGCTTGCCCGCCGTTGCGCGATGGCCCAAGCTGTACCAACTCGGCACGACCATCACCTGATGGGTCGGGAGCAAGTACCGAAGAGAGCCTGGGCAGGCTGTCGGGGTCTATACCTGCCCTGAGCTCGCGCATAGGGTCGCCCGAAGAAAGCCACGCGCCTTGCCTGGTAATCCCGATAGGCACTACCTCGTATTTGTCGGGATCGAGCGCACCTATCACGCTGCGCGCGGATGCGAGCGATACTTCATGCTCGCTCGACTGGCCGCCGAACAACACACCAACTCTTATCTTACTTGCCAACCCGTTTGCTCTCCCGACCCCTCAGCGGATATCCAGGCCGTTAGCGGCTGTAGTCATCTTCTATTCGAATTACGTCATCGAGGAAAGGTGTCGAGACCTCCAGCAGCACAGCATCCTCCAGGGCCTCGAAACGGTGAACCGTATTGGGCGGAATATGGACGAAGCGCCCAGGCTCCCAGTCATAGGTCTGGTTTCCGTAGGTCAGTTTGACCTTGCCGGAGAGGAGGAAAAGGGTCTCCTCCTTGATCTCATGCTTTTGCAGGCTGAGGCGGTGGCCCGCCTTGACCTCAAGTACCTTCCCCGCATAGTGGCCGGTATGAGCATACCATATCTCCCGGCCCCACGGTTTTTCCACAATCTTGGGCTTCTGCGTTGGTTCTGTCATCGGGTCTCCAACCTTGTAAAGACTTTTGCTCGACCATTGTGCTTGCTCACATACCATAGCGTCGTCCCACTATTATAGCCCATCCAATTGGTTGCCTTGTGGAAAGGCACACGACCGCACAAAAAGCGGACTCGATGGCTTGTCAGCTTGTCGGCTTCCATCAAGTCCGCAACTTTCTTTGCAGAGGGAACTATGAAAGAGCGCTCGCTCTTAGGTCAAGCTACTTGCAAAACGACTATT
>JBBRVL010000236.1:0-6397 GCA_038246925.1 Chloroflexia bacterium | reverse complement strand
GCCAATTGAGGCAGCGGGTCGTACCTGATGCCTCTCAGGCTATCCCTGAATGCTTCCAACATCTGCACGATAATAGCCTCATCCAGGGGGGCAACTTCTGACGCTCCTATGTTGCTGGGGGTGTGCCTGGGGGCACTAACATTCGATCGCCTGACTTCCACGGCGTCAACGGTGTTCGCTCTTGGCATCACAGCCTCTCCTTTCCAAATCGCATACACTTTTGCATCCTATCTCAGTATAGCACAGCCAGGAAGTTAAATCAACAGTAACTTCCTAGCTGTGCTATTTCGGTCACAATTCCGGCCTGGGGTCTGCTATTCCGGACTCTTGTCGGAGCCAGGCACCACCCGGCGGCTGTGCTGAGCAAACGCCGCACGAAGCTTTTCATCGGTTATTAGAGACGCGGAGACCCATGCCTAAAGGCATGGGGAGGAAGCGTCCCTTCCCCTTTCTATTGTCAAGTATTGAGAAGTTCGGCATAATAGGAATATGAAGTTGACCGTGGGAGTCAAGCTCCAACCTACTGCAGAACAGGCATGCGCCCTGCTCCACACGCTGGGGTGCGCCAATGACGCGGCTAATAAGATTAGTGAATGGGCCTGGCAGAACCGCACGTTTGGGCAGTACGCACTCCATAAGGCGTTGTACTACCGGATAAAAGACGAGTTTGGCCTATCTGCTCAGTTGGTTGTGCGTGTGATTGGTAAGGTTGCGGATGCTTACAAATTGGACAAGCAAACCAAACGTACGTTCCGAAAGCACGGCTCTATCGCTTACGACAGTCGTATCCTGCGCTGGTATCAAGCTAAGTCGGAAGTCACTCTCAGCACGCTTGACGGCAGGCAGCGCATTCCATACCAATCGGGCGACCGCGGTCGCCGCCTCTTGCAAAACCAGCAAGGCGAAACGGACCTGCTTTACAAGGAAAACTCTACAGGTCAACGGCAGTTCTACCTTGCCGCGACTGTCAATGCGCCCGAACCGCCCGAAGGTGAAACTAAGAGTTGGCTTGGGGTAGACCTCGGCTTTGTTAGCATTGCCGTTGACAGCGAAGGGAACGTTTATTCCGGCTCTGCCGTCAGGAGCATGCGCCACCGCAACAGGCGGCTCAGGGCTAAACTGCAAAGTAAGGGAACCAGGGCAGCTAAACGCCTGCTCAAAAAGCGGCGTGCTAAAGAGGCGCGATTTGCCCGCCACACCAATCATGTGATCAGTAAAAGCATAGTACAGACTGCGAAGGCACTCAGTCAGGGAATAGCCGTCGAAGAACTCGGCGGCATTCGAGATAGAGTTACGGTTAGGCGCAGTCAGCGTAGTACTTTGCATTCGTGGTCTTTCTTTCAACTCCGTAGTTTTATCGAGTACAAGGCAAGACTGGCAGGCATCCGGATTTGTGCGGTTGGCCCGCACAATACTTCGCGCCTTTGCCCACTTTGCGGTTGTATCGATAAAGCTAATCGGAAATCTCAATCTCAATTCCTCTGCACATCCTGTGGTTACGCTGCCTCAGCCGATGTGAACGCTGCTAGGAACATTTCTAGCAGGGCTGCACTTGTAAACCAGCCATACTTGCCGAAGCCTCTGTATCCTGTAGAAGGAAGCCAGCGCCAGGTTTCAGGCAAAAGCCCCTTGCTTTAGCTACGGGGTCGTTTACTAGGCATACGTGGGTTCAGTATGGCTTCTGGGAACATGAGGCTGTCCTGAGCAGTCAATCTTATCACGTTGTGCTCACGGATGACCGACTCTGCTGTTCGCAAAGCGCTTGTGACAAGGAAATCATATACAGAGAGGCCAAGCAGCCGCGCTGCATGTCCAATAATCTCTTTCTGCGTTGCCGTAAGCCGAGCTCCTATTCTGCGAAGTTTGCGAGTTCGCGTGCTCTACTTGTAAACGTCATCGTCCTGTTCCTTCGGTGCGTTCCCCATGCCACCCGCCTGCTCGCTAATGTGGATACTCCTGTGACATACAGCAACTTGCCGTTCACGTCAAAGGTCCGGCCCATCCACGAATAAGCTGCCTCTCTGAGAAGAACCGGCTTTCCGCCTCCTCTTGCTGCCGTGGTAGCCCAGGTCAATCCTGGCCTCCCTGTCTTGGCTACATGCCACATCCGCGCTCATGCTGCCCTTCGGTAATCGTGATGTAAGCCGCCCAGTACTGAGAAGCTGATTACCTTTGCCTCAGTCGTATTGGCAGCCGATGGAGCTTCTTGTACTGAATGCACCGGTGATCCTGACCTTACCGGGGTGGTTTGGCCGATCCCCTGATGCGGGATTCTGGACTCCTGTCCGCAATTCTGGACTCCTGTCCGCAATTCTGGACTCCTGTCCGCAATTCCGCTGATTCTCTGTTATGCACGTACATAATGCGATGCAACACTTGAGCCTTGTAACCGTATAATGTCCCTTCCGACCAGACGTGCAAG
The DNA here is from genome assembly GCA_038246925.1 of Chloroflexia bacterium. Lineage (GTDB taxonomy): Bacteria > Chloroflexota > Chloroflexia > QHBQ01 > JADMIH01 > JADMIH01. The sequence continues at coordinate 3,975 of JBBRVL010000236.1, read as the reverse complement.
TAACTGCCTGGCCTGCCTATCGGTTACATTCAGGAGGTCGATCACCTCTCGGCGAGTAATCCGTCCATACTGATCTATATACCTCAGTATCATCTCCTCCCGCTCGGCAACGGAAGGTCGGAGCGTCCTAGGCGACTCGCCGATCCTCTGGTGAAGCTGCGTGATAAGGTAATAAAAGCGTTCTTGTCTCTCAACGCGTTCCTCGACGAAGCCGCGCTTTATCAGCCGGTCCAGGACTGTTTGAGCGTATACCGGGCCACGCTGGGTAAGTGCTCCTGCCGCCTCAACAGCTATTCTGCGTTCTCTACGAAGGTAGTTCAGGATGAGCAGTTCATCCAGGTCCAACGCCCTACCGGCGACATCCTCCTCATAAACAAAGGCGGCGAATGCCAGGTTAGCGTCGTTCAATAGCGTCAGCCTTATCGCTTCACGATCGCTCCGTGTGTAGTCCGGTAGGGAACGCCCGTAGCGCAGCTGCCCCATGTATATCTTGTCGATACCACGCCCGGTGGTCTCTACAATGTTTATGCGTCGGAAAGCCTCTGCCAGGCGAGGGTTGCGAGGCTTCGGCTCATGCACAAGGAGGTTGTCCAGTGTGATACCTTCGAGAAAACCTCCCGGGTTTGTAATCTGGAGATAGCCGGGATACATTTGAATATGAACGGCGCCCATTCTCGTGTAGTCTCGGTGTGCCACCGCGTTATTGACCGCCTCTCGGAAGGCGTCGGCTGCGTAGTCCGGTACAGGCAGGCGGGTGAGGCCCACCTGGATTTCCTGCGCCTGGTTGCGCGCACCAAAGCGCTCATTTATGGCCTCCAGGCTTCGCAGCAGCGGCTCCTGGAACCAGTCGTTCATTAGCACGTTCCCTGCAGAATCGAGGACCTGGAACGCTATTTGGTGCGTCGGGAGGTACCGGATGATGGCTTCCTTGCGACCCAGCAAGAGCATACCCGCCACGTTGGGCACGAGTGCGCCGTCACGAGTTTCTACCAACTGCAGAGCCTGGATGAGCTGGCGGTCATCCAGAGTGAGCAGCGCAGGAGAGGCATTCAGCCTGCGGATAGTCTCGCGGAGCCGGATAATCTCGATGGGATCGAGGTCGTCCCAGCTTGAGCCCTCGATGAGCTGCGCCGATTGGTCCACCAGCCCCAGATCGCTGTGTCTGCTGGTGTGTTCATAGGGATAGAACGGCAGACATTCCGGACCGCGCACTCCCATTGCGCGGCGCAGAGTTCTGCCATCACGAGTAGCGCATACCGCCGGATATTGATCAACCTCGATAGCTGTAACCGGCTGCCCTTGAACCAAGTGGAGACTTACGCGAGTGTTGACGGGTGGCGCGGTGTTGTTGAATATCGCCGCCTGCAGTCTGTAAGCATCCGTAGTCGTGCCGTGCCTTGGACGCGCCCCTTGTAACGCGAGTGTCATCCTCCACGCCGATCAGGATCAAGCCACCCTGCGCATTTGCCATACAGACAACAGCCTCATATATATCGCGATCCGACAGGTATGCGCTGCTCTCCCCTTTGAATTCGGCGGTGAGAGTCTCCCCCTGTCTGATGTAGGTTTCAACTGTAGTCGTATCCATGAGCATGTGAGGGTGACCTGATTGCGGTTGGCGGCAGTTTGTCCTTGTGCACTGTGATAATCGGGCAGCACATGCAGCAATAGCATGCATGTGCTCGCTACCCGGCACACAAGCAGAGTATCAGAAGCCCCATGGTGATGCAACATCCAGTGTATGGCGCCAACCTGCTGTTCTTGCTTTCCAAGCAGGCAATGGGATCGGTGCACATTGCCGAACGCGCTCAGTCGCCAGACACCACTTGCCGGTCGTGCTGAGCAAATGCCGCACGTAATGCGGCATTTGGCATACGCGGGTTCAATATGGCCTCTACGAACGCAAGGCTATCCTGCGCAGTCAAGTTTAACATATTGTGCTCGTGGATCACCGTCTTTGCTGGCTGAATTGCACTCACGGCAATAAAGTCTGATAAAGAGAGACCGAGCAGCGTCGCCGCGCGTCCAATAGTCTCTTTCTGCTCTACGGTAAGCCGAGCCTCTACCGCGCCGGGCTTACGATTTCCAGGTGTATGCGTCATAATAATGCTCGTGAACGGAATACCTCTCTCAGGGTAGAATGCCGTGGAACATCTCGGTGGAACATCTCAGCTGTTGTAAGGACAGCTGTGCTTAGTACGGAAATAGCGATATAAGCCTTACCTACCGTCCAAGCGAACGTGCACCAACGTCCGAGGACGGCGCTAGGAGCCAGGGCCGGGGCCGCCAAGGCCACCTATCAAGAGCTCTCACAGAATTATAGCATGCCCAGAGTGCCAGAGGTGCCGGAGGTGCAGCGGCAAGAGATCGAGACCCAAAGTATAATTGAAACGGACCCCTTTATGAACGTAGATGCTACCAACCGGAGAGAAGAGACTTTCGCTCAGATAGTGAGCGATGTGCATAATCAGGCGGTACTTACCCTGCCCAGCGAGATGGCGCTTGCCCTGTGCGATGCCGTCTCGGCGAAACTCCTCGCATATATAACAGCCCAGAGCGAGCGCACTGTTCAGCGTTGGGCAAAAGGGGATGTCGCGGGCATGAAGCAGGAGAGCGAGCGCCGTTTGGTGACCGCTTACGAGATCCTGCAGCTTATGGACCGCTTCGAGGAGCCTGGGGTCGCGGCGACCTGGCTTATCGGTAACGAGCCACAGTTGGACTCCATCATACCGGCCACAGCGCTCCGTGAAGACCGGTTGGAGGAAACTCTGGCTGCTGCGCGCCACTTTGTTGCCGTAGGCTAACTCTTATGCCTGGTTATGGCGGGTAACTTACGTGCTACCAGGACCCGATGTGTGCTCATGGAGGCAGGGAGACCGACACTCGTGAACGAGAACGCCCATTTGTTGAACAGGATTACCATCGATCCAGAACGATGCGCAGGTCGCCCACGTTTACGGGGCACTCGCATACGTGTAAGCGATATACTTGAGTTGTACGCCGCTGGGCTGAGAGCGGATCAACTCCTCGAAGAGATGCCTGACCTTGCTGAGGAAGACCTCCGGGCTGCCTTGATATATGCTGCCCGCAGGCTGGATCACCAACTCAGTTCTTCCACCCTGAGGTAGCCTATGGAGGCGATCATTTTCGTGGGCCTACAGGCGTCAGGAAAATCTTCATTCTACAAGGAGCGCCTCTTCGACACCCATATCCGGATCAACTTGGATATGCTGCGCACCCGGCACCGAGAGCGCCTGCTCTTGCAGTTCTGTATCGAAACCAGGCAACCGTTCGTGGTAGACAACACAAATCCAACTCAGCGAGATCGCGCCCGGTACATAGCTGCGGCCAAGGCGGCAAGCTTTCGAGTAGCTGGCTATTACTTTCAGTCAAATATCGGGGACCGCGTTGTGCGCAACAATGCTCGAGAGGGCGCCAGACGAATCCCTCCAGTGGGCATCTACGCAACCGCAAAGAAACTGCAGCTACCGTCCTTCACTGAAGGCTTCGATGTCCTTTACTACGTGAGAATGGACGGCACCGGAGGTTTTACCGTTGAGGAATGGGCTGAGCCGACGTCAGCGGAACCTGGCATTTAGAGAATAGAGGAGCCGACGATGCACTACGACGAATTCGAGAAGAAGATGCGCGCCCTGGAGTACTTCCACAGCGTGAGACTTTTGCCGGGGGCCTGGGCGGTCGTGCGGGTGGATGGGCATTCCTTTTCGCGCTTCACAAACTCAAGCTTCGAGAAGCCGTTCGATGAGCGCTTCCACGATCTGATGGTACAAACCGCGAAGTCTCTCCTTGAGCAGATCGGTGGTATTTACGCTTATACCGAAAGCGACGAGATCTCGCTCGTGCTGCCGCCCAACTGGGAACTCTTCGACCGGGAACATGAGAAGGTCGTATCGCTGTCGGCGGGAGTAGCTTCATCGACCTTCTCTTTAGCCTGCGGTGCCCCCGCCCATTACG
>JBBRVL010000235.1:0-6426 GCA_038246925.1 Chloroflexia bacterium | reverse complement strand
ACACTCGCGCCAAGTACGGGTTCGACGCTGATACCTGCGCCGTAATCGTTTCTATACACGAGCAGTCGCCTGACATTGCCATGGGCGTTGACGAAGCGCATGAGTCGAAGCAGGGCGAGATGTCGGCGGACGATGCTATCGAGCGAATAGGGGCGGGCGACCAGGGCATGATGATCGGTTTTGCCTGTAACGAGACCGAAGAGCTTATGCCTCTGACCATTTCTCTTTCCCATAAGCTGACCAAGCGTCTGGCTGAAGTGCGTAAGAACGGCACGCTGCCCTGGCTGCGCCCCGACGGTAAAGCCCAGGTAACTGTCGAGTACCATCACGGCAAGCCTGTGCGCGTAGATACGGTTGTGGTATCGGCCCAGCACGAGCCGACTGTCACCCACGAGGAGATAGAGAGCGCGATTAGAGAGAAGGTAGTGGAGAAGATAATCCCGGCCAACCTACTCGATGACAACACCCACTACTACATCAACCCCACGGGCAACTTCGAGACGGGCGGGCCAAAGGGCGACGCGGGTCTGACCGGACGCAAGATCATCGTTGATACATACGGTGGAGTGGCCCGGCACGGTGGCGGCGCTTTTTCGGGCAAAGACCCGACGAAGGTAGACCGCTCGGCTGCCTATGCTGCTCGCTACGTTGCGAAGAACATAGTAGCCGCCGGGATCGCGGACCGCTTTGAGATACAGCTTTCGTATGCTATCGGCGTTGCCCGGCCGCTCTCGGTCACGATCGAGACGTTCGGCACGGGCCGCATCGATGATGAGAAGATCGCGGAGCTAATCAACAAGCACTTCGACCTGCGTCCCGGCGCTATTATCCGCGACCTCGATTTGCGTAGGCCGATCTACAAGGCGACGGCAACATACGGCCACTTCGGGCGTAACGACATAGACGCGCCCTGGGAAAAGACAGATAAAGCCGATATTCTGCGTAAGGAAGCGGGCCTATCCAGCAACGAGAAGCTGGAAGTGCTCGTGCCAGATGTCGCGGGCGAGACTAACGGTCGCCATGCCGAAAGCGCCGTTTCCACGGCCTCCGGCAAACACTAACGGTACATGGCTTCTCCACAAACTGCCCCGGCCCGCGCGTTGGTCACCGGGGCAGGCGGTTTCGCGGGCAAGCACCTCCTTGAGTACTTGCGCTCCTCCATCGATTGGGAACTGTACGGCAACGTATTGGCTCACCCTATCGAGGCAGGTTTCGAGCATGCGCACTGGCTAACCTGCGATCTAACTGACCGGGAAGCCACCGCGCGCATGATCGATGAAGTGCGCCCCGACTTCGTTTTTCACCTGGCGGCGCAGAGCAATGTTCAGCAGGCCTTCAAAGAGCCTGAAGCCACCTTGATGAACAATATCGTGGGCCAGTTGCACCTGCTCGACGCTCTGCGCGCCTCTAGCCCCCAAGCGAGAGTCCTGGTGGCGTGTTCTTCCGAGCAGTATGGACTGGTGAAGCCCGAAGACATACCGATAGACGAGGATACGCTCTTCCGCCCGAACAACCCCTATGCGGTCAGCAAGATAGCCCAGGATGCGCTGGGGGTCCAGTACTTTCTCAGCTACGGCCAGCCTGTAATCCGGGTACGCTCGTTCAACCATATAGGCCCCGGACAGACCGAGCACTTTGTGGCAGCGGCTTTTGCCAGGCAGGTCGCTCTAATAGAAGCGGGATTACAGGAGCCTGTTATACACGTTGGGAACCTGGATGCGGAACGTGATTTCACCGACGTGCGAGATATGGCTCGGGCCTATTACCTGGCTGTTACACAAGGGGAGCCGGGTGATGTTTACAATCTGGGGTCAGGTCGTGGCTACACTATCCGGTGGCTGCTCGATACTCTTCTCTCTATGAGTAGCGCGAAGATAGAGGTAAGGAACGACCCGGCGCGCATGAGACCGGCGGACATTCCTATTCTTATCTGCAATCCAGCCAAGTTCGAGCGTCAGACCGGCTGGCGCACCACGATACCACTTGAGCAAACCCTGACTGATGTGCTGGAATATTGGAGAGCAAAAGTGAGGAGCGACACTTAATTACGAATTACAAATTACGAATTGGGCGTAAGTTCAATAACTTGTAATTCGTAATTCGTAATTCGTAATTCGTAATCATGAAAGCAGTAATACTCGCTGGTGGAGAGGGCACGCGATTGCGGCCTCTTACCACCAACAGACCCAAGCCGCTTATTCCACTGGTCAATAAGCCGTTTCTTGATCATATACTCAGCCTCTTGCGTATGCACGGCATCACCGATGTTGTGCTTGCGATGTCGTACCTGTCTGAGAACTTCGAGAAAGCTTATGGCGACGGCTCGCACCTCGGGATGAGGCTCACATACGTGCGTGAAGAAGAGCCGATGGGTACGGGCGGGGCCATCAAGAACGTCGAAAGTCATCTCAATCCTGGCGAAACGTTCGTGGTGTTCAACGGCGACATCCTGACCGACCTGGACCTGACCGACATGCTGAGGATGCATAGAGATAATGGCTCTGTCTGCTCGATTTCGCTGACTCCTGTCGATGACCCGAGCTCGTATGGAGTGGTCGATCTTGACGATACAGGGCGCATCCAGCGCTTCACAGAGAAGCCAAAGCGCGAGGAAGCCACCTCCAACTGGATAAATGCCGGGACCTATATCCTTGAGCCTGCTGCCCTCGAATACATACCGTCAGGCCAGCACTACATGGTGGAGCGCGGGCTTTTCCCGACGCTGCTTTCAGAAGGCAAACCGCTCTATGGCTACAGGACGGGGGCCTACTGGATGGACATTGGCACGCCCGCCAAGTACCTCCAGGCGCACGCTGACTTGCTGGCCGAGCGGCTCAAATATTACATACAGCCTGAAGGCGAACTCTTTGCCGACAAGGTATGGACTGGAGAAGGCACGTCGATCCACGCCGGCGCGCGGCTGACCGGCCCGGTGGTAGTGGGTAAGAACTGCCGTATCGATGAGGGCGCGGCGCTGACAGGGCCTGTCGTGCTAGGTGATAATTGTGTAGTAGGTGAAGGCGCCGAGCTGCAAAATATGGTCGCATGGGACAACGTTACATTTGGGTCGAACAGCATCAGCCATGATTGCATGATCGCAAGTAACGTAAGTATTGGGCCGGGCTGCCATGTTGAAGAATTGTCAATTGTTGGAGATGGTGCTTCTATAGAAGAGGCGATCCGTCTGGCTCCGGGTTCGAGGGTAGAGGTTGGAGCAACTGTTGTCCAAGAATCATGAAATAAGGAAGGTTTACCAGTCTTATTATGAATTGGCTAGAACTCATCTCAAAATGGCGTGCAGGAGAGAGCGAACCCACTAGCCTTTGTCATTCTGAACGCAGTGAAGAATCAGTCCCTTTAGCACAGACTCCCCTGTAGTGATTCTTCACTTCGTTCAGAATGACAATTCTAACTTTGTTCTTTGTTCCTCGCACATCATGCCGTTTTTGAGATGAGTTCTAGAGATTATGGATCAGAGGCAGTCATGGCTGAATGTGTTTTCTGTAGAATAATTGAAGGTAAAGTACCGGCGAGTGTGGTCTACCGTGATGACATGGTGGCGGCCTTTATGGATATCAGGCCCGTGAATACAGGCCACGTTCTCGTCATACCCCTGAAGCATTTTACTGAGTTGTCCGATATGGATGAGGAAACAGGGTTGCGGTTGTTTCAGGTGACGATGCGCGTGCAAAAGGCTGTTCGTGCGTCGGGTGTCCGGTGTGAAGGTATCAACCTTTTCCTGGCGGATGGCGAGGCGGCATTCCAGGAGGTATTTCATGTCCACATGCACATCTTCCCCCGGTTCAAGGGCGACGACTTCAAGATAGATGCCGATTGGTCCAAGCAACCCCCACGTGCGGAGCTGGACGAGGTAGCGGCGAAGATACGAAGCGCATATACAGAGGGATGAAAGCCTGCAAGTGCAACAGTCACGACTAACAACCAACAACTAAGAGCTAACAACTGCTATAATGTCGTGACAAACGATTCGGAGGGACCTTTTGAGAGTACTGGTAACGGGTATTACCGGCTTCGCGGGAAGTCACATGGCGGAGTTTCTGCTGGAGAAGCCCGATGTAGAGATTTTCGGCATCTATCGCCGCCGCAGCAGGCTGGAGCACCTTGATGGTCTACAGAACATGCTCCAGATGATAGAGCCGGGCGTAGCGAGCGTCGAGACTATCCAGGGGGCATTTGCCAAGGGTAAGATAAATCTTATTGATTGCGACCTACTTGACGCATTCAGCACACATAAGCTGGTAGGGGCTGTACGGCCTGACCGTATCTTCCACCTTGCGGCGCAGAGCCACGTGCCGACCTCCTGGAACTCGCCTGCCGCCACACTCACGGATAACATCATGGGGCAGCTCAACCTGTTTGAGGCAGTGCGCTCCGCAGGCATCGACCCCTTGATCCAGATCGCAGGCTCCTCCGAAGAGTACGGCATGGTCTACCCGGACGAAGTGCCGATGAAAGAGTCGAACCCGCTGCGGCCGCTTTCGCCCTACGCTGTCAGCAAGGTCGCCCAGGAGATGCTCGCCTACCAGTATCACCAGAGCTATGGCATCAAAAGCATCGTATCGCGCGGCTTCAACCATAGCGGCCCCAGGCGCGGCGAGAACTTCGTCGATTCGTCGTTCGCCCGCCAGATAGCCCTCATTGAGAAGGGCCATCAGGAGCCGGTTATCTACGTGGGCGACCTCTCCAGCAAGCGGGACTTCACCGATGTGCGCGATATGGTCAGAGCATACTGGCTCCTGCTCGATAAGGGGAAGCCGGGCGACGTGTACAATATCGGCTCAGGCAACACCCGCTCGATGCGTGAGGTGTTGAATCTCCTCCTCGGCATGTCGACTGTAAAGGTAGAGGTACGTGTCGATCCTACCAGGCTGCGTCCGTCCGACGTGATGATCCTGTGGGCCGATTCGACCAAGTTCATAGAAGCTACTGGTTGGAAGCCAACTATATCTTACGAGCAAACGTTGAAAGACCTGCTAGACTACTGGCGGGAGAGAGTTTAGCGGGGATTATGAATTATGAGTTTTGAATTATGAATTAGATTGGATTGTTTCTGACGCATACTTCCCAATAGCAGGAAGGCCGCATCTTGCCAGTGCTTTCAGGGTAACGTATACTTGCAGCTAACGACGCGGGACCGTAATTCATAATTCAAAACTCATAATTCATAATTCGTAGTTCCCGCGGGGGCAAAGGATGGGAGAGGCGAGCAGAGGTAATTCGACGGCAACAGCGAGCATGAAGGAACTGGAGGCACAGGTCAAGACCTGCCAGTTATGCCGCCTGTCAAAGACGCGCACCCAGGCTGTGCCTGGTCAGGGTAACGCTCGAACCGAGGTCATGTTTATCGGTGAGGGGCCGGGCTATCATGAAGATAAGCAGGGTCTCCCGTTCGTAGGCGCGGCAGGCCAGTTCCTCAACGAGCTACTCGGCATTGCAGGGCTAGCCCGCGACACCACATTCATTACTAACGTGGTAAAGTGCCGCCCTCCAAATAATCGCGACCCGATGCCCGACGAGATTGCCGCCTGTGCCCCCTATCTGGAGAGGCAAATAGCACTCATCAACCCCCGCGTGATAGTGACCCTCGGTCGCTATTCGATGTCGAAGTTCTTTCCCGGCGAGCGAATAAGCCAGATACATGGTACGGCGCGGATGGTCGATGGACGAATGTGCGTGGCGATGTATCACCCGGCTGCGGGGCTTCACCAGGCGAGCCTCGCCGACATTATACGCGCCGACTTCCGCAAGCTGCCGGTATATCTGGAACAGTCTCGCAAGGTGGCCTCACCTCCTGTTGATGTTGTCGAGGAGCGCATTGAAGAGGCAGTCGAGGCGCGAGAAAGCGTGGTCAACGAGCCTTCGACCGGGGTTGTGCTGGATGAGCCTGTACGACAAATCAAGGAAGAAGCGGCTTCCGCTCTACAACCCTCTCCTGAGCCTGAACAGGCCATAGCAGAACAGACTCCGATGCCCAAGAGTCGAGGCAAGCGTGCCTCCAAGAAGAGCGAATACAAACAGATGTCATTTTTCGAGTTATGACATCGCAGCGAGTAGATATGACGTCAGATGCCAATGTAGAGAACATTCAGGTGCAGACGCCGAGTGAGAGCGCCACCAAAGAGGACACTCGTACTTACGCGCTCAGCAAGGAAGGCAGGCGCACGGCGATTATCCTCTTGCTCGGTGTTGCCAGCATATGGGTTTTCGCGCTCTGGAGCTTGATAACGATACTGGACGCCGGTATATCGGGCGTTGAGTGGGTGTCAGCCTTGCTGATGCTGGGCATACTCGTGGTCGCGCCAATGGTGGCGTGGACGCTGCTTGAAGAGATCAACAGCCGCATAAGCGTAAGTGATGCCGGGCTGCGCTATCGAACCCTCGGCGGTATAGACCTTGCCTATAGTT
>JBBRVL010000234.1:0-6445 GCA_038246925.1 Chloroflexia bacterium | reverse complement strand
GTACGCTCTTATCCTCGTTCTGATTGCAATCGTCGTGATCGTCATACTGACCTTCCTCGGCGGCCAGGTGAACAGCACCTTCTCAACAGTCGGCTCGGGCCTGAACTAGTCTTTACGTACTCAACCACGTAAAACAAGTTACAAGCACACGTACAAAAGAACCCCTCATTGCGAGGGGTTCTTTTTTGGTTTAATGCCAGGCTTATTTGCCGTCGTTCTTGTTAGTACGAGGCCTGAGCTTTGTTGGCGGAGGTAGCTCATCACCTTCCCGTCGGGCGGAGCGCCCGTTCGACTTGGCAGTAGAGCTTGCGCCGTTTTTCGAGGCCTTAGGCGCTTTCAGAGGTTTGGCAAGCGTTACGATATCCTCGCTGCCAAGCTCCTCTTCACCCTCACCGTCACCGCCTCCATCACGAGCCATCTCACGTAGCTCCTCCTCTGTAAGGTCCTCCGTGAGCACCTCAAGGTCGTCGTCGCCCATCATCTTACCGCTCTTATCGGTGCGAGGCACCAACGCTATAGAGGCTACTTCGTCGCTGTCGCGCATGCTCATCACCGTCACGCCCTGTGCGGGCCTGCCCTTGTGAGGTATGCCGTCAACGAACATTCTTATTACTTGTCCGTTGGTGGAGATGACCACCAGATCATCCTCAGGATAGACGACACGGGCGAGACAGACCTTGCCGCCTTTTCCGATGAGGGTAATAGCCCTCACGCCCTGTCCGGCTCTACCCTGGCGTGGGAAGGCTGCAAGCCGCGTGCGCTTACCCATACCCTTTGTGGTCACTATCAGGAGCGAAGCCTTCGTGTCAGGGCGTATCACGTCCATACTCACCACTTCATCCTTGGGCGCAAGCCTGATCGCCATTACTCCGGCGGTGGCTCGTCCCATCGGGCGAGTCTGCCTCTCGGGGAAGCGTATACCCTTACCCAGGAGCGTAGTTACGATGATGTCGCCGTCGCCGTGAGAAAGACGGGAAGAGGCTAGCTCGTCGCCCGGTTCCAGGTTGAGCGCGATGATACCGTTAGAACGTACGGCGCTGTAGTCCTTCAAGGGGGTCTTCTTAATCTTACCCTGCTTGGTAGCCAGCACCAGGTATGCGCCGTCATTCTTGAAGTCACGTACTGCTATGAGGCCGGTCACCAACTCCTGAGGCTCCAGCGATACCAGGTTCACAAGCGGAAGGCCTTTGGCCTGTCTGCCTGCATCGGGCAATTCATGCGCCTTGAGCACGTAAACTTTTCCCCTGTTGGTCAGGAAGAGCAGGCTGTCAAGCGTGTTGCAGGTTATCAGGTGCTGCACGGCGTCCATATCGCGGGTCACCATGCCGATGATGCCCTTGCCGCCCCGATTCTGGCGCTTGTAGGTGTCGTGCGGAAGACGCTTGATGTAGCCCCGGTCGGTGATGGTGACCAGCACTTGCATGTCCGGGATGAGGTCTTCTTCAGTGAACTCGGTGTTGGTGGCTTCAGCGATTCGGGTGCGGCGCGGGTCGCCGTACTTTTCTTTTAGCTCGGCCAGGTCGACCTTGATAATGCTGAATATCTTCTGCGGGTGATCGAGCAGGTCCTCAAAGAAGCCTATCTCCTTGATGACGCTGATATATTCTTCCTCGATCTTCTTGCGCTCCAGGGCCGACAGGCGAGCAAGGCGCATATCGAGTATAGCCTGGGCCTGCAGATCCGAGAGCTTGAACTCGGCGCGCAGGTTGCTCTTGGCGCTATCCGTGGTGCGGCTCTGCCTGATCGTGCGTATCACCGCATCGAGATTGTCGAGGGCTATCTTGAGGCCTTCAAGTATATGGGCGCGGTCGCGGGCCTTCTTAAGTTCGAACTTGGTGCGGCGTGTGATAACCACGTGCCGCCAGTCGATGTGGTGTTGGAGCGCCTTCTTGAGGGTCACTACGCGCGGCTCATTGCCGTTCACCAGGGCGACCATGTTGACGCCGAAGGTGGATTGCATAGCCGTGTACTTGAAGAGGAGGTTGAGCATTTTCTTCGGTTGGGCATCGCGCTTCAACTCGATTACCAGGCGCATACCGTTGCGGTCCGACTCGTCGCGTACCAGGGCCGCGCCGGGTAGGCGGTCGTCGTGGATAAGCTCGGCGATCTTCTCGTGAAGGGTCGCCTTGTTCACCTGGAACGGCAGCTCGGTAACAATGATACTGTAGCGGCCCGCCTTGCCTTCTTCGACGTAAGCCTTGGCGCGCATGACAACACGGCCCTTGCCGGTAGCGTAAGCGTCGCGGATGCCTTCGTTGCCGAGGATGATGCCGCCGGTCGGGAAGTCGGGGCCGGGCACGAACTGCATCAGGTCTTCAACCGTCGCGTCGGGATTGTCGATCAAGAAGATTTCCGCGTCGCAAAGCTCGGTCAGATTGTGCGGTGGGATGTTGGTAGCCATACCTACCGCGATGCCTGCTGCTCCGTTGAGGAGAATGTTTGGCAGGCGAGCGGGAAGCACCGTCGGCTCCCTGGCTTTTTCGTCGTAGTTGGGGACGAAATCAACAGTATCTTTGTCTATATCGGCAAGCAGCTCTTCGGCTATCTGGCGAAGGCGGGCCTCGGTATAGCGCATAGCCGCCGCGGGGTCGCCGTCTACAGAGCCGAAGTTACCCTGACCATCCATGAGCGGATAACGTAGGGAGAAGTCTTGCGCCATACGCACCAGGGCGTCGTACACGGCTGTCTCGCCGTGTGGGTGGTACTCCTTGAGTACTTCACCCACGATACCCGCGCACTTGCGGTAGGGGACGTTGTGGCGCAGCCCCATCTGGCTGGTAGCGTACAGGATACGGCGCTGCACCGGCTTGAGGCCGTCGCGCACATCGGGAAGGGCGCGGGCCACGATCACGCTCATCGCGTAGTCGAGGAACGACGACCTCATTTCAGTATCGAGATTTACAGGTCTAATCAGTCCTATTTCCATGCTCACTCCTCGGTGCGCAAAGCTCTAAATACACCTACCTTATTATATGCGCATGCTATATTATACCCGATTTCACTCATTCTTGCCACTTTTTACACATATTTTTAGCATGTATGTTCTATTAGCTTATGCGTCCACCAATTTGGCGCATCCTTTCTCACTTATGCACTTTCCAGGACTTCCTCGACGGCTTCGGGGCTATGCTCGATAACCTTGAGCAGGATACGTGCGCTACGGTCCGGCGTCCGGCGGTTTTGCTCCCAATCTTGCAGGGCGCGCACGCCGAACCCATAACGGTCGGCGAAGTCGCGCTGCGAAAGTCCGAGGCGGTGGCGAATGGCGGCGACGTCGACCGATGCGGGCGCAACCTTGATCACGCGCTCCTTAAGTTTTTTTGATCCTTTGTGATAGGCGACGACTTCTCCCATCGCTTCGATCAGTTCCTGTCCAAGGGTTTGCTCACCCATACTATCACCTCTCTTCTTCCTTCAATAAATCTACCAATGCCTTGATTTGTTTCTTCTCGTCACTGCTCAAATCTTCCTGGTTGCTTTTGGCATATGCCGTCAGCATAAAGATTGTCTCTTCCACCTGCCAGAAGTAGAAGACGATTCTTGCCCCACCACGCTTACCTTTGTTACCCCTGGCAGCACGCGCCTTGCGGATTCCTCCTGTGCCTGGGATAACCGGATAACGCGTTGGATTATCAGCAATGGCATTCTCGATGGCCGTCCGTTCCGAAAGGGCCAATATTGCGCTGACCTTTCGCTCATAGACCCTTGTGTAAACAATCTTCACAGGGGGTATTATACGGCAATGCGGTATAATCAGCAAAAAGGCATCTACCTGCCAATCTCTAGGAAACAAGGAGAAGCCTCAATGCAAAGAAAAAGGCCTATCCTCACTGGATAGGCTCTTCTTATATTTAACTCGATTGATTGTGCTAGTGGTTGTTTCTCACCGCCGTGTTGATCGCCATTGCTACTTCCTGCGCGTATTCGGGGTCTTTGGAAGTAACTGCTTCTTGCTTGCCGACGGTACCGTGCAGTTTCACTACATACATGTAGTCCGGCTTGCGGAACTCTTTGATAAGCAGGCCAACTACCATGTTTTGCACGGCAAGCACGCCGAGGATGACGATCACAATGCTTATATCTTCTTCGCCTCGCATCATCAGGCCGAGGTAGAGAGCGCCCATCATCAGGGCAACGACAAAGCCGCTCCTGATAAGAATTCGAGATAGTCCCAGGAGCGCATCGCCCGTCACTTTCGATATCTGCGCGGATTTGATGTCGGACATGGGATATGCCCTATCGCGCATCTTCACCCAATCGTCCGTCACCTGGATAGTAGCATCTGAATAATAAGCGGGCCTTAGCATCTTAGTTCTCCTCTATACCTGATTGATTCTCATCCTCAGAGTATATGGAATGATAAGAGCAAGCAATATGCCATAGGTCCCAAATAGAGGTTCTTTTTGGATAGCGTCGCGCAGCCAAAAGAAGTAGCCATCCAGCCTACAGAGTGCGTGGCGAACGGTGGATGGTATGGGTGTATCGATCCCCGACAAGAGGTCGGATTAGTACCGGCGATTGGAGGAAAGAGATATTCGGAGAAAGGAAACAGCAGACTCAGGCATCCACCGTTACGCGGGCTGAGGCCGGCATTTCTTGAGGCTGGTCGTCAATAGCCAACTTTATCGCGCTGATGATTTTCTGTACGTAGCGCGGATCGTCGGAAGCGAATGGGAGGGCATCACCGAACGTGCCCGAAAGCTTGATAGCATAGAGATAATCACTCTTGAGAAATGTCTGCAGTAGCAAAAGCCCGAGGCCTGCTATCCCTATTAGCAAGCCTAAAATCAGGACGCGAGGTACAAACTCTTCCCACTCATTCGGGAATATCTGCTGTAGGTTGAGCAACACGAATGTGATAATAGAACCGGCAATCATCAGGAAATAGGGCAACTCTCGTGTTGCATCCGACTGAGCCGACCGCATTTTGACCGAGTCGATCTCGGCCACGGAGTATATCTTCCCTCCGAGCTTGACCCATTCGTTGCTCACTTGCACCGCGCTGTCTGAGTAGTATGAAATCTCTGGCATCTATTGTGTGAAAACCTCCTGTCTACATATACGAAGAGGGTAACACTTGTTTTGGGGTTGGGGATTAGGGATTAGGGATTAGGGATTAGGGATTAGGGATTAGGGGTTAGGGGTTAGGGATCAGGGATTAGGGGTTAGGGGTTAGGGATCAGGGATCAGGGATCAGGGCATAGAAGCTATCTCATAAATCAACGCTTGTAGTATCGCCAGCACCTCGCTGAAATGTACGGGGATCCCTGATCCCTAATCCCTAATCCCTAACCCCTAACCCCTAATCCCTGGCCCCCAATCCCCGCACGAACCAGGGCCGGGCGCTTTCGTTCGTCTTGTAGAAGTTCAGCAGCATGGTAGCGACCTTTTGACGGCCCGAAGTGGAGGGATGAGTACCGTCGCTCTGGAAGTCGGAGCAGACCCAGGTGAGGCCGTCGCTTCTCGGAACAAGCCCGTCTGCCCACAGATATGGTCCCCAGGCGAGCCACGGCCCATAGCCGCTGCTGTTGATATTCTCGTCGATCAGCCACTTGACGGCAAAGCTGCTCTGGTAAGCATAAGGCTCCGGGTTGAGGGTAGAGCTGGCGTAACCCGCGTAAATTCTGCTGGCCAGGTAGACGATCTGTAGGTTGGGGTAGCGAGCCTGCATGATCCCCACTATGTCGCGCAAAGCATCGCGCAGGCCGATGGCATCGTTGGGGAAGGGCCGGTTCTCGCCCGCGATGGCCTCTTTGAGCCAGGCTGTCTGCACCTGGTTACGGCTCACGCCTGCCGCCGTGAGACGCTGGTCTACAATAGTCCAGAACTGGGCGTTGGGGTCTCTGATTATCTCGGCGTCTTGCCCGCCCTGTGCGCCGTCAACTATGGTGAGCCTGGGGTTTTTGTCGGGGTCGGCATCCGCCAGGCTCTTGAAGGTGGAAAACTCCTGCGTCGTGTTGGACATGCCTATCGACAGGAGCACGATGCGGCCGTTGGGGTCAGGTTGACCCTTCTGATTGAGCGGCTGCACACTTGTGGTACGCGCCCTGCCCATCCACTTGTAATCGAGAGGGGGTTCATTAGCGCTGCCCAGGTACAGGCCGCCTTCGTAGCCGTTGTAAGAAGCCCCCGCCAGGTCATTCAGTGGCGTAAAGCCGACCGAGGTGCGCGTGCAATCCGACATGATGCCGGCAGCGTGACCGGTACGCATCGCGCCTCCCAGGTCTAAATCGCGGCTCGTCTGAGCGTAACTTGAGCTCGATACGAGTAAAAGTGAAGCCAGCAGTACCAGGGATGATACGAAACGTCCTCGCTGATCGGTCATGATGATTCTCCTTTGTTACTTAACTCGCTATGCTAGTAAGTAAAGCAATTATATCACCGAAACCAGAGGATAAGTGTAAAATCTTTGCAAAATGTCAAGGCGACGCGCTGTCCGGCGGCG
>JBBRVL010000233.1:0-6460 GCA_038246925.1 Chloroflexia bacterium | reverse complement strand
GCTAGCAGACCCACTCCAAGCGCAAGATTCACTACGCGGGCAGTTACGAACAAGGCTGCCTCTTCTTTGAGCCTGAGCAGGGCGCGGAAGCAATAGGAGAGATAGTCGAGGCCAGTCGTCAGCACCATCGAAAGGCCCACAAGCAGCAGTGCGCCCTTGTTGCCTACAGGTTCTACCCATACAACAAGCCCGATCAGCGACAACGCCGCCAGCGAAAGGCCGAGCTTGATCGTCAGCCCACCACCCACCAGGCGTCCGGCAGCACTTTCGTCTGTAAAGTAGGGTGCCGTGGCAGCGCCCGGTATCGCCAGGCGAGCAAGTTCTCGTTGGACGTAAAGCTGAAGGCCGAAATCGGCAACCTGAGCAAGCATGTAGCCTGTGCTAAGCGCAAAAGTAAAATCGCCAAAGCCGGCCCTTCCCAGGCTCCGCGCCGCGACCCACAGCAAGAAGTACTGAAGCAGCCTGCCAAGTATGTCGGCCCCTAGCTTCCACACCACACCGCCAGATATAGTAGGCAACAGTTGCCTCAAAGCCATTCCCATATTTTACGGGACAGGGTTACGGCAAATATGGCAGTAACCAGCCTCAATTAGACCGCTCCAGTTTCACCAGATCAACAGCCACGCCCAGGAAACGAAGCTCCGCGCCTGGGGGCTTTTGAGCGCGAGTTTGCAACTCTATTGTGATAGGGCCACTGGAGGCGTTAGCGAGAAGCGTTAGCTCTACATCTTCCCAGGCAGGGTGCGCGGCCAATATGCCTGCCTGCACCCCGTCAACCATTACCCGCACTTCGGCGTTCGGGTCGAGTTTACCGGGCCAGGAGAGCGAATGCCACCTTATTTTCAACTTCAATGCGCCGTCGCCGGTTGGAGGGGCCAGGCGAATGCGGCTGCTATCTGTTGTCCATCTATAGGTGAGGGGAGTGCCTCCTTCCGGCTGAGGCTCGACCTCAAACGACTCGAAGCCCATTATATAGCCGAGGTCGTCGCCACCGATGTCAACACCAGAACGAGGCTGCGGGGAAAGGTTCTCCCACGCCCAGCGCAACTGCTCGACCCGAAACTCAGGGCGCGTGGTGCGGAGGGGACCCGCAAAACGACTATCCCCAGCCGTCCGCAGCCGGTCGCTCAGCAGGGCGCGGGTCTGCCAATCGTGCTCTTCACGGGAGATGGCAGTACTATAGGAGGCGCGCTCTGCGTCCGTCCGACCTAGCTTGCCCTGAGCGAGGCCGATGTTGCGGTAGAGGCATGCGCAGCCCCGGTCGATTTGTTCCGCCCCCTCAAAGCTGGACAGTGCCCCCGCGTAGTCGCCGTTATCCATGCGGCTCCTGCCCTCCAGGTAACGCCTCTCGAAGCGCAGAGCGTCGGCGAAACCTGGTAAAGCGAATAACATACTCTGGCCGACAAAGAGCAGGGACAATAGGCTCATGACCGCAAACGCTAATCTCCTTCGCCCAACATTAGGCCTCAGAGATTCAGATGATATAGTCAGGGTAGTCAAGACCTTGCGACGCCTTTGCACAACCCACTCAAATAAGGTTACCAACATCCAACCGGCATACAGACTGGCAAAGGGATAAAGAGGTATCCGGTAGCGGAACTCCACATGTGTCACCATGCTCGTCGCCACGTAGTGGAAGAGGACAAGTAGAAACAATCCCTTTAAGGTCCGGCCCGGCGCGAGGACAAACCCCCAGAGTGTAAGCAGCCCGAGTCCAACATAGAAAAGTGTTTCGAGCCAGGCATACAGGTCCATGAAAAGACAATCTACGCCGGGATACTTGTTCTTGATCGACACTCTTAGCTCGCCAAATTGCTCAACAGACCAGGAGTCGCCAAATCGCTCTGCGGCATCCTTAGCGAACGACAGCGGGTCGGCCAGGATCGCACGCTGTCCCTGCTGCATAGCATACCTCTCACGGTCTACCGGGCTAGGTATGGCGGCGAGGCGGGCCACGATCTCATCCTTGCCGATCTTATCATTGTATTGCCACAGGTTGTATCCAGCCATCGTGTCTACAAGGAGGAAACGGTCATAACGGATGTAGTTACGCACAGTCCAGGGCAAGATAACCGCAAACATGATCACAACAAATAGACCGACCGGCAAAAGAGCAGTCAGACTCCACTGGCGCGAAGGAAAGAAACGTCTTGTCGAGCCTTCGGGCCGGGGTAAGACCCACCAGAACCACGCCAACAGCAGAGGCGTAAAACTAAGCAGCAAGGAGCGCACCAGTATCGCAAACGCAGCTACGATACCGGCCAGCGCCATGAGCGCGAGAACCTGCCTGCTAGGCATATTTCGAGGGTTGTCATTCCAGGCGCGTAATACTCGCAGTAGCAACAAGGCCAATATACTGAACGCCAGCATATAGGGGGTTTCGACCATGAACAGGTTGGCGTAGAAGACGAGGTGCGGGTTGAGGGTCATCAGCCCAGCGGACACCAGTCCCACGGCTTGCCGTTTGGCGAGGGGCACGCTCGGATACCGGGTGAGGGCCTCAACAGCTAACGCGTACATAACGCCAATATTCAGTACAGAGAGGATGACCTGGACAAATGCGCCCGCCGAAAGGTTACCGCCGCTCAGCACCAGCATTGCAGCCAGGAAGATCGGGTAGCCTGGAGGCCGCAGCCAGACCCACTTCTCCACAAACCCCATCCCCTGCGACAACGGGATGGCCAGGTCCACGTAGTTTCCCTCGTCAAGAATGAACGGAAATCCTCTTGATGGAAGAGAAGCCGTGAAAAAAACGAGGCGCAACAACAACCCGCCAGCCATAATAAGGGCCAGCAAGAGCGGCACTAACGGAAAGGGCTTGCGGATTGGCGTATCGTGAAAGTTGTCAGCAGGTGGCATTGCTGGTTGAACAAGAACAAAGCTGGAAGGTTAATAACGAGGTGAAGAAGCCAAACGTGAAATGGCGAAGGTGAGTAGTGCTTGCGGCCATTGAATAAGGGCATTGAAATTGAACGGCTATCGTCATATGATTGTAGCATAATATAGCCACATACCCGGCGAGGAGATTATGCAGACCGCCACTGACAGATTCCATGAGCAGGGAAAACGACGCACACCATCCTATGAGCAGGACCGCGAATTAGCTGAGCGCGTAATGGACGGCGATAAGGAGGCGCTCATCCGCCTGGTTGACCGCCACATTGGTCCGGTCTACAAGTACCTGAACCGCCGCCTGGGTCCAGGCAACGAGGCTCTTGTAGGCGAGGTGGTAGAGGCCACCTTTGTAGAGGCATTTCGCCGGATTCTGCCATATGCGCGAGGGCAGGCAGCTCTCCCGATGCGCTTGAAGCTAATCCGACTAGCAAACAAGCACCTGGCAAAGCGTCGCCGCCACATGGTAAAAGAACGATCTGATGGAGTTCAGGAGAGCGAAGAGTTAGCAACCCTCAGGAGTGAGATGGCGAAGCTGCCTATGCGCCAACAGGCAGCCTTATCGCTGGCTCTATTCGAGGAGATGCCGCCTGAAGAGATGGCGGGCGCGCTACACACCACGACCTCCGGTGCCATGCGCCAACTTCGGGGCGCGCTCAAGCGCGTCGGAAAGCGCCGTCACGATGAGGGCTTCTACTAATAGATGTCTATGCTGCGACGCCTGCGACTACCGGCATTACCGCCGCGCTACAGGCCCTTAATCAAGAATATAGAGCGTCGAGCACGCTTGAGGGGAGCAAACAGGCGGCTCGCAGACGCCCTGCAGCAGCTGAGCCTCGGAGTGCCTCTCAACTGGGGCCAGGTAGAGGACGACCCGGAACTTGAGACACTGGCCGACATCGACTCCGCCGCGCAGGAATGCAGGCGCGCAATTGCGGGCAGCGTACCGCCAGAGCTTCGGTCCCGGCTAATAGAGCGACTTGCCAAAGGCCTACCCGCGCCGAAGCCTCAACAGGTAAAATCAAGGCCGAAATCACTCGCGGGCTTTTCGGAGAACGTGATGGTGCTCACCCAGGTCGAGGAGGATGTGCCGTCTCTCATCTCCAATGCACCTCAGTGGATAGCCGCGACCTTCGCCGCCGGACTGGTGGTAACAGGCGCGCTCTGGCTCGTCGCCAACTTTTTCTTCCCGGTCTATGTACCACAGTACGAGTGGATCGAAGTACGGCAAGGCGGTAGGGTAGTCACGCAGCAAAAGCCGAAGGCAAATGTCGCCCTTGCATCATGTGCGGGGTTCAGCCTGACCAGCCCGGACCAGCCGCGCACTTTTGTCAGGCTACCGGATGACAGGAACCAGCTCAGATCAAGCGTCGGCTTCCCTGTAGAGTTCTTACCGAGGACCCTAGCGATTAGCACTACTGTGAGCGTCACGCCAACCGCACAGGCTCTAACGCCATCATCAGCGCCGACAGGGCCAAGTACATTAATTACATCAATTGCAGGGCCACTGACCGAAACCAGAACGCTCACGTATTCATTGATGCTCACTGACATGTCGGTCGCACCATGCATCGGAGACAAACCTGACCCCGGAGACCCAGGCGCGGTCGTGAAGTTAGCCTACATAGCACAGATAAATACGGGCAGAAGGAGTGGTATCTCGACACCCATATCATTCTTCCAGGCCCGCGAGCAGCCGGTCTTCCTTGATGCCACTAACGGTACGTGGAAAGAGGGGAACGTATCGGGAGGGCATGGCGTCTACTGGCGAGGAGGCCCATACCGCGATGTAGAGGGCAACGCATGGATAGGCGACGTCAGCGTGCTGATAGTCGAGCGAAATGGTATCATCAGCACGCTGGTAGGCCAGGCAAGTCAGCAAGTCACCGAGCAAATGCTCCTCGGATTGTGGACAGCAATGAGTAACGAGTAATGAGCGATAAGTTGTGAGTGATGAGTGATTTAGATCTCATCTCAGAGGTAGAGAGCCTCAAAGAAAGAGAACCAACTCTCCTTTGTCATTCTGAACCCTTCACTCCGTTCGAGGGTAAACTCCGTGAAGAATCACTACGAGGGAGTCTGTGCTATGCAGGCTGATTCTTCACTTCGTTCAGAATGACAACACTCACTTTTGTCTTGCTCCTTATGCTTAACACCATTTTGAGATGCGTTCTAGGGATTAGTAGTCGGCAATCAGTATATGGTAATCACGTTTATCCTTTCTCGGTTTGCGCGCATAGGGAGCGGTGTTTATAATCGGCCCCATGGAAGATGATGGGGATAGCCGGGAGCGCGGCCTGCTGAAATGGATCACATGGTCGGCCGTGGGACTCCTGTCGGTACTGCTGCTGGTGTCGCTTGGGCGGTTCGTTGAAACAGCATCCATATGGCTTGATTACGCTTACCCGCGCAGCGGCACCGAAGGGCTGACCCTGTACGAATCGCTCATCATCAAGCGTGGTGGGGACATCTACGACCCGATCACTACAGACCGCTTCATCTCGGCCCCTTACCCTCCGATCTACTATCTGCTCGCCGCATCTGTTTTACCTGACAAGCCTCCCAACTTCTCAAGCACCGGCACAATAACCTCGCTATTTCAGCCCGGACGGCTCATTTCACTCCTGGCGGCTATATTCACAGCCGCATTAATTCCGCTTCTGGTCGTATTCGATGGCCGGTACAACAAACGTGGAAGAGGGAATATCTCAGGTGCCATGGCTGGTGGTGTAGTTGGCGCCGGGCTTTGGTTGACCCTGCCGCCTGTGCTTGTCTGGTCACTCGTCTTCCGAAGCGATATGCTCATGATCTTCTTCACAGCCGCCGGGTTGCTGTGCATAGCCGCAGGCTGTCGCAGCACCAGGCAAAATGCAGACGAACCATCGACAAGAAGAGGCTTAGCCCTCAGCTCCCAGGCTTCACTCCTCACTCTCGGAGCTTTTTTCTTCGCGCTGGCGTTTTTCACAAAGCAGACAGGCTTCGCCGGGCCTCTGGGTGCGGGGGTTTACCTGTTACTCCGTGACTGGAAACTGGGCGTGAAGTGGTGTGCGTTGATGGCCGCCTTCGTGATCGTACCATTCGCCCTGCTCGATTTAGTGACAGGGCATTGGTTCTACCTGAAGCTTGTAGACTATCACTCACTGCCTCTAAGGTTCAGCATACTAACGCGTCTGCTACACACAGCTTTGTGGGATGACCAATGGCCGCTTGTCGTGCTTGCTATTGTCTACGCTGTGTACCTACTTTTCGGTTGGCTCAAGACGCGGGGCGAGTTCGGAAACGGGTTGTCGCTTATAGCCGTCTTTGTGCTTGCTTCGTTTGTGGGACTACCGACAGGCGCTGTTGTGGGAGCAGACCACAACCATCTGCTTATGCCAGGCCTTGCGATTTGCGCGGCGGTTGGCGCGTTGCTTGCCGAACTGATAGTGAACATCAACCGGGCGAAATTGCAAAACCTGAGAAGGATGTGGCCTCTACAAACAGTGGCCGCTCTCATTTGCGCCTATCTACTTTTCACTTCGGCCCCGTCATCAGCCTATGATGTCAATCTGGAGGCGTCCCACCGTAG
>JBBRVL010000232.1:0-6466 GCA_038246925.1 Chloroflexia bacterium | reverse complement strand
TAGCCACGGGTGGTGAGACGCTCTATCCACTGGTAGAAGGTGTTGGCGGGGGTTACGTCCTCGAAAGTCTGTCCACTCACAGTTTCAGAGAAGCCGGCAGAGTTAGAGACCATCTTGGCTAGCTGTCCTCTGGTTACCTGGTTATTGGGGCGGAAAGTGCCGTCTGAGTACCCGGATACTATTCCTCGGCAGGCAAGACAGCGTATGTTGGCATAGAAGGTGTCGGTAGAGGGTACGTCGCTGAAAGTGAGCGGGCAGGAAGTAGGGGTAGCAGTGGTAGGACACGGTACGTTGGCGTAATGTGCCACAAATGATCGCTCTGCACTACCATCATAGCCACCTACAGCCCATACATTGTATTGGGACAATGCGAATACCCCATTGAGGGTATTGTAAGATGGGCCTGGGTCAACGCCTGGAACCACGGTCCACTGACTACCGTTCCACTGTTCAAGTAGAGTACGCTGCACGCTTCCCCCAGAGTAATAACCAACGGCCCAGATGTCTGTTGCTGATACGGCAGCTACTCCGTTGAGCCTATTGTTCCCGCTGCCGATGTCAGCGCTGGGGACCACACTCCAGGTGCTGCCATTCCAATGCTCAATCAGGGTGCGCATTGGGAGGCTCTGATCGTGATGAAAGCCGACGGCCCATGCATCATTTGAAGATAGTGCCACAACTGCGTTGAGCCGGTTGTTATAGGTGGAGATGCTGGGGCTTGGAACAACACTCCACTCGGTGCCATTCCAGTGGACGGTGAACGTCTGCAGCCCCTGCCCACCCCATGTACTACCGACGGCCCAAATATCACTTGCGGAAACTACCGTCACACTATAGAGGAGGTCATAGAAGTTCTCTCGCCCCGGTATTGATACGAAGGTCCAACTTGTGCCATCCCAATGCAGGATCATTGCACCTGTGGGAGTGTCACCGGCATAACCCACAGCCCAGACATCGTTCGTGGAAACGGCGGCTACATCATTAAGGGCAATGTTAACGCCGCCCGAGCCGGAAGTATTGACACGTGTCCAGCTTGAACCATTCCAATGGATGATGAGTATATCGGTCCAATTAGGCAGCGAGTTCTCGTAGTCACCTACAGCCCATACATCATTAGAGGAAATAGCTGTTACGGACCGAAGATAGTTTTCAAAGGTACTTGCGTTGGGACTGGGCACAACCCTCCAGGCTATGCCATCCCAATGAAGCGTACGAGTTTGCGGCACACTACCATTAGGAGTATCTGTGGTGCGGTGACCAACCGCCCAGATGTCGTTTGAGGATATTGCGGCTACGTCAGTGAGCACGTCCGAGCCGGGGGCAGGAACGACATTCCAGCCAATTCCGCATGTGGGTGTTCCTATTGGTGGGACCGGTGTGTCGGTAGGCGCAACTGTATTAGTAGGACCAATCGTGTTAGTCGGCGCAGGTGTGTTGGTGGGTATAGATGTGTTCGTGGCGGGCAGAGGCGTATTTGTAACAGGTAGAGGTGTGGTTGTAGGGGGCACAACTGTGGGTGTTTCTATAGGCACACTGTTGACGGCGGCAAGAACATCGACGCGTCCATATCCGAAGGTGTTATTCGGTATCTGGCTGCTGGGGATGCCGCCGCACGTCTGCACCGGGGTGACGACCACGTTCGGGTTGGCCGTATTCTGCAGGATGTTCTTGGTAGCCGCTATATCGCGCTCCAACTGCGGTCGCGCCGACCACAGGAGCGCTATCACGCCGACCACGTGCGGGCCTGCCATCGAGGTGCCAGACAGGTTGGCATAGTTGGTGTCGCTGTTGAAGTACGAAGATCGGACGTTAACACCAGGGCCGGAGATGTTCGGCTTCATCCTGTTGGAACCATCCCGCGTCACAGGCCCGCGACTACTGAAACCGGCGATTGTGTTGTTGATGTCGTGTGCGCCTGTCGAGAATGTAGCCTCATAGATAGCGGGCGGGTCAAACACTGTACCGCATGAAGGGCCGCCATTACCGGCAGATGCCTCTACAAAGATACCCGCGGCCTGAGTATTCTCTACTATCGTTTGCAAGACCTCAGCAGTACACCCCGGCTCATTACAGACCCAGCTATTATTCAATACATGAGGGCGCAGGGCGGGATTGGGGTTCTGGCCCGCAAGATCGGTCGGTGCGATAAAGAACTGGAAGCACTCACTGTAGCGAGTTGGAGTGCCAAAGTTCGCGGCCAGATTGCGGCAGCCGATCCACCTGGCTCCTGGCGCTACGCCTATCTGGTTGCCCGCACCATCGTCACCCGTTAGGGTGCCGGTGGTGTGAGTGCCGTGGCCCAGGTCATCGCATGGGAAGGGCGAGTTGTTGCCGCAGGGGTTGCCCGTCGAGTCGTGAATAGCGTCCCACCAGTTATAATTGTGCTCCGCCGTCGCGCCGTCCCACCCCCTATAGCTTGGCTTGAGGGCATTGTGGGTCCACCTCATGCCCGAGTCCGCGTTACCGATCACAATACCCTGCCCCGTGAAGCCCATCGCCCAGACCTGGGGAGCATTTACTCTCTGCACTCCCCATTCGACTACATCGGGAATCGCGGGCAGGTCCGCGGGCGAGTAGTCGGCTATCTCAGGCTCTTCGGTCCCCTTGAACGGGCGGTTGGCCTCTATTGCTCCTACGTCATCACGAGCAGCGATCTCCTCCACAAGAGCGCGGTCGCCCCTTGTAACCAGAAGCATATTAGCCGCCCAGAAAGACTGATAGCCGACGCCTCTAGCCTGGAGGAACACACGTATTGAAGCCTGGGACTGCTCGGCATGGGCCTTCAGGGTGTTGTAAACATACCACCCCTGCGCATCGTGGTCTCTCATCGCACCGGCGGTACTGACGTCAGCCTGGTCAGCCATTACAACGATGAACGGGGCGCTCTTGCCCTCAGATGTATCTTGCAATACCGCAGCTTCAATCTTACTGCTCTGCGCTGCCGTGACCCCGCTCTGATTAGTGGGTGCCGAGGCGCTGGCCGATCCGTCGTTCCCCGCGAGCACACCGATAACCACGAGCATAATAAGCGCGACTACCGACAAGGCATATAACCAGCCTTTGCGCGTACCTCTGAGTGCCATCACTATTTCTCCTTCCTTATCCCTATTCTGTTGTACAAGCGAACAGCGAGCAGATATATGGCTGGGGCAGGGTAAATGTCCATAGGACTCAGGGCCATCAGTATCACCGCACTGCTCAAGTACAAAGATTGTAACAAAGCGGCAGGTACAACGTCAATTGCGGTTGCGTTGCAACAAAGCCTATGAGGTTGAGCCTACTATTTCTCGATCTTTCGGAAGCGCCTATGACAGCGCTAATACTCTCGGTTAAAAGCCGCCATTCGGTCAGGCAATATTCGTAGGGCTTCTTCAGGCATTACCTTTTCAATCAAGGGAAAGAGTACGTTCTCTTCGTACCTGATGTGTCCTCTTAGCAACTCACCTATGGCGCGCATCGTTTCTAATGATGGTTGGCCCAGTTCTACCTGACGCTCCAGATCGTCCACCAGCCGACGGATATGGACGTGCTCTACCAGCACCTGTACAACCGGCTCGACTGAAGGGTCGCCGTAGCGAGCGAAAGCGGGCAGCAGCACCTCCTCCTCTTCCCTGAAGTGGAGGGTGGTATGCTCTGCCCAGAACGTGAGAACATCACGCGCGACCTTTGCTACTTCATCTGCGGTAGCGTCACTACCTCTGCCTGCCGTCTTCACGAGCCGACGAGCTTGTACGAGGCCCTGGTGGTGGTCTGAAGAAAGCTCTCTGAGTGCTTGATGTCGTTTCATAATTGTTGGCTCTACCTATCCCATGCCCAGGGGACTGCCCTTCTGCTGCTTGACGAGGTCCCTGCCCACAGGTGTAATGCGGTATATAGCCAGGTTGGCGAGATTAGGCACCTGCACGATGAGGGCTGCCTCGCCCGAGCCTCCTAGCGGCCTGGGCTTTAAGAGCGACTCGACGGCCGCGCGCACCTGTTGCTCGGTATGCTCCACCGCGAGATAACGTAGCTCGCTGAAGCTGAGCGTCATCTTGCGTAATTGGTCCAGCCCATCGAAGAGCAGGTAAAGTACCTCCCATTCCGTGTTGCTCAGATTGTATGCCGATGGGGGTGAATTCGTCTTATCCATCGTGGCTCCTCACTCGATCTGGTCCCTGGTCCCTGGTCCCTGCTCCCTGGTTAAGTCCTGGAGTTGGTCCTGGCGTAGCTCCTCACTCGATACGGTGCCTATATCACCGGCACCAGCCCCACTCACCCGGATCTGGGAACCTTTGCCACGGTCCCGCGTATAAGCATAGACCAGTAAGCCTGCGGACAATAGCATCGCGGCGAGCGACAGGGCGACAAAAGTCCAGACCTGCGCGAAGTCGAGCGACATGGTGGCGTTGATCGTGCCCTGCAAGAGGGCAAGCTGCGCGCCGTTGATCACCATCATGCTGATGATAAGCCAACGCATCGTGGTGTGAGATAGGCGAGGCTCGCGTCCCAGCATAGTTAGCTCCTCCCCTCGCGTCCGACAGCATATATGTCGTTGCCGCGCAATTCGAGCCTGATCTTGTTGAGGGGACGCGGCGGCGGGCCTGCCGTGCGCTCCCCCGTCTCCGGGTCGAATACCCCCTCGTGGCAAGGGCAGAACAGGCGCTTTCGCTCATGCTCATACAGCACGGGACAGAGCAGGTGAGTGCACCGCTGCTCATAGGCGACAAACTTGCCGCCCGGCAGATGCACCAGGATTGCGGGATACCCTTCTTCCGGGTAGCGGAAGTTGAGGGACGCTCCTTCCACCAGGTCTGAGACCGAGGCGACCCGCATCTCAGGGAGCTGTTCGGTGCGCTGACTCTCGAACATCGCCTTGAGTGCCACCCCGAACGTGCCTGTGAAGAAGGCGAGCGACGTCAGCCCCAGGAACTTGAGGAATTGCCTCCGGCTGTTGTTCAGCTCCTCACCACGGTTGATGGGGAAGTCCTGCTGCCATAGAGGGTCGCCGTCCTTTGGCGGTAATGTCGCTTCTGGGGATAGTTTGGCTGCTTCACGTGCCATCTTAACTTGCTCTCCTGTTTGCTAATCTTCCAACGAGCTCCAGCCCGACCAATCTCTGGTCTCCCAGCCCGCCCATACGTCCTCCGCGCTCTCGCCCTTTATCTCTTCCTGGCCTCCCGCCAACCCGGCTCCAGGATCGTAACCCGCCTGCGCCCGGTAGTCGAACAGCTTCAGCACCTCGTACTTCGGGGTCTGCGGCGGGCCGAACACGTAGACGTTGGTCTCGATCACCTGGTCGCCGAACTGCCACTCGTTGATTGCCTGGCCGGGGTGGCGCGTTATCACCTCATCGTACTCGCCATAGTCGAGCGCGCTCGTAGGGCAGGCGGTGGCGCACCACGGCTTCTTTCCCTTGCTGGTGCGGTCGTAGCATTGGTCGCACTTCATCATCAGCGCCTGCTTGGCCTGGTACTTGGGCACGCCGAAGGGGCAGGCGTAGAGGCAGTTGCGGCAGTAGATGCACCTATCCGCAAGCGCCGACAGCACGATGCCGTTCTCGTCCTGCTTGATAGCATCCGTCGGGCAGACGTTGGCGCACGGCGGGTTGACGCAGTGCATGCACACCGTCGGGCTGGTCTGCGTAGACCAGAGAGTGTCCAGGGTGTCGATATAGATCATGGAGACACCGCGATGGGTGTCGCACTCCTGACATGCAGCCATACAGGCTCGACAACCAATACAACGTTGGGGGTCCATGAAGAACTTACGTACCAAGTGTGGCCTCCTCTCTCGATCTCATTTCAGTCATGTTCTAGGCATACAGTCAACAGCATAGCGGCTGGCTTGATGGCGTGTACGCTGTGCCGCACGTTGGGGGCGAGCACGACCATCATGCCGGGCGCTAATTTATGCTCGTGCCCCTCCGTGCGAACTGTTAATTCGCCTTCCAGCGCGTGGATCGTCACCACCCCGGCCGCCTTATGGTCATCAAGCTTACCGCCCTCCTCGAAGGCGAACAGCACGAGCGTCACCGGGCGTTGGTGGTACAGGGTTATCTGGCGATGGCCTCTGCGTATGGGGGAAGCCTCATTGCGTAACGCATTGATAGCTTGTGCCATGTCGAACATCTGCTCGGGGGCGGCGAACCGTTCTTCGGGGTGCTCTCGTGGTTGGCGTTCTTCGGTTGAGGGATCTTGCTGGATCATTATATGTTAGCCTCCCTACTT
Source organism: Chloroflexia bacterium (assembly GCA_038246925.1). Taxonomy (GTDB): domain Bacteria; phylum Chloroflexota; class Chloroflexia; order QHBQ01; family JADMIH01; genus JADMIH01. The sequence goes on along the minus strand of JBBRVL010000232.1, from coordinate 260 downwards.
TGTGCTGGCGCGCGCTATGCGAATTGTTCTCCCGAACTGGCTACAGGGGCAGGCACGGGCATCTCGCGCATGGCGTCCATTGTGATGTCGGAGCCGGGCGGGGCCTTCTCCACTTGCACGGCGCACACTTTATATTCTGGGATGCGGCTGATGGGATCGTAAGCACGTATTGTCAGATTGTTGGCTGCCTGCTTGCCTCCCCAGTGGTACGGGATGAAGACGGTGTCTGGCCGGATTGCCCGCGTGATCTTGGCGGGTAC
>JBBRVL010000231.1:0-6476 GCA_038246925.1 Chloroflexia bacterium | reverse complement strand
TTCCGCCCTTCTAACGACCTGACTTTCTGAAGTATAGGCAACCTGGAAAAGAACGAGGCGGTATAGGCGGTTGTTCGCTTGGGCGCAAGGAGTGTCGTCACGCTGCTCGTACCGGTGCGTTGGGTAGGTTGCTCGTATAACTCGGAGGGTACATAAGGCAGTATCGCACCTGTATAACCATGCCGTTGCGAAGCCCTAGCTTCCGTCGAATACAGTTCCGAGCCTGTTCGCTGTGCAATCTCTTGCGTGTCCATCCTTTTACGACGAGACAACAACAAGCTCCACACAATTATTGCAAGGGTTGCTAAGAACAACCAGAGGCTTGTCTGCCACGCCTCAGCAGACGCCTCGTCCCCTCGCACGGGGCCATTCGCTGCATACTCAAAATAGGGTCTGACGAACGACGGGGCCATGCTTACGAGCCTGGCCGAAACGACCGGGGCCTGGTCGGCAAACATCGTGTTGCTCAGTAGTTGTGGCACACCGTACAGAAATACCTGGTTGCGTCCGTCAGGTTGGTGGTACATCCACTGCGGTTGCTGTAAGAAGCCCCACATCATGCCCAGACTAAGGATGAGGAGAATAGCATATACACCCTTATAAGCGGGACTCTTGATCCGTTGCAGGGATACAGCAAATGGCAGCGCAAGGAGCGGCAAAGTAGATGCGATGTAGCGCGCAGGCGGGCACCATTCGCCCCACCACTGGGCGTAATTCGCTATCACGCCGAAGTAAGGTACAAACACAATAGCCAGCCACAGCAAGTCTTTCCGCCACTCACGCTCACGAGCCATAATCGCGACGCCCACGAGCGATAGTATGAATATCGGCGCTGCTATAAACAGCCCCCATTGCTGATCGTACAAAAGACCCGCTGCGCCGCGTAGCGTGCCTGCGAGGTCATTGCTCCCCGCATGGTCCCCAGCATTAGGTGTAACTTGATGGTAGCGGTGGTAGAAGAAAGCCATCAACGACACCGCTGCTATCCCCAACTGCCCAAAAACGAGGCCGAGGTCAACAAAGCGGCGCTTGGTCCGGTGGCGGAACTCCTGGTAGAGAAAGTAGAGCAAAAGCCCGGCTGTGACCGGAATAAAGCGGTAGTGGAGCCACGGCAAGAAAGCCATGCTAAACCCTACAGCGGCGACCTGCCAGCGATTGTTCTCCCAGAGGCGAATGCGCCTGAACGCGTACACCACAAACAGGGCTGCTGGCATTTCGGGAAAAATCAAGAACGAATAAGGCAGAAGCGGCACTGTGAAAGTGAATGCCAACCAGGTAAGCACGGCAGGAAAGACTCGGCGCGTTGCCTCACGAGCAAACATATAGATGTTCATCGCCAGCAGCGCACCCAGCACATTGAGAAAGTAGACCACAAGCGTTCGGTCGCCCAGTGTAAACGCTGGAAGCACCAGCAGGCTCAATCCGAGTCCATGCTTCGAGTACAATTCGTCGCCTGTGCCGTCCTTCGGCAGAGGCACATTCGGATCGGTGCTTATGCACTGCCTGCTAGGCGGAACAATTACGGCGGGGTGCGGAGGCAGTGGATAAGGTGAGCCGCCCCACCCCTTCCAACCCGCCGGGAAGCCCGCGAAACCACCATTGGCCGAGGTGTAGAACGCAGGGTAGATGGCTGCCTCGTCGCGCTGACGGTAGTTGTTGCACTCGTTGAGGTCAAAATCCTGCGCGATGCTCATGGCCGTCATCAGGTAAAACGGCTCATCACCTGTTGTGGGGTCGAGGTAAGTAGTGATACGGGGTGTCAGGAACGAAAAGAGGATGAGCGACGTAAGGAAGACTGCAAGCGGCCCCCAGGGACGCATCAGCGGACCACCATTATTCCCCGCAGCCATGCTCGACTCATCCGTCGTATCAGGCAGGGACTCATTCGGTGGAGAATAACGCAGGAACATAGGAAAGCTCGCATAGAAAGAAAAGCGCGGGCTGAAGGCGCGGGCCACGGAAGTCCATCTTAGAAGATTAAGCCGCGTCTGCATATTGGCTTAATTGTATCATCCTGCGCGAGTCAGGTCAACGTATCAGCTTATCCGTATGTGACTAGGGATTAGGGATTAGGTCATTCATCTAACCCCTAACCCCTAATCCCTAATCCCTCGCCATACCAAAGCGTTGACGCTCCTGCCTGGCGCGTGCTATAATCAGCGCGTCTTTCAGCGATATAACCTGATGCGTTATCCACGTCTCAATTCGAGCCTCGATCAAAACTATGCAGACCCTCAACCCAGACAGCACGAGTGCCATCCCCAGCGACGGTACGCCCACTAATGCATCAGGGAGCAACCAGACAGGCTGTTCGCACCCCCGCGAGCGCTTCAAGCCGCAATTCGCCACTTCAGACTACATCTCGGGTGATAAGTTCGTCGTAGGCTTCTGCTACGACTGCCGCCTCACCGTCACAACGCCTGTGCCCCTCAGCAACGACCTATCCAGGTATTATCCTCAAACCTATTACGGAAGCGGACGGCGGTTTCCTCATATTGTGGAGTGGCTGCTTGATAAGCTCTACACCGTTCGAGCGCGAACAATCGAAGGCGGGCGTCAGCCTGGCTCGGCGCTCGACATAGGGTGTGGGCGCGGTCTGCTGCTCAACAAACTGAAAGAGAGAGGCTGGGACCCGCACGGCACCGAGCTGAGCGAAGAGGCCGCGGCTTATGCGCGTGATCGTCTGAACCTGCCCGTCACTACCAAGACGCTTGAAGATGCCCGCTTTGCGGATAACTCATTCGATCTGGTCATTCTGTGGCACGTACTCGAGCATGTGCCCGATCCACGCAGTACGCTCAGAGAGGTGAGCCGCATCCTGAAGCCTGGGGGCACGCTACTTGTAGCCGTGCCCAACTTTGGCAGCCCCGAGGCACGAATGGCTGGGCCGGGCTGGTTCCACCTTGATGTGCCCAGGCACCTGACCCACTTTACGTACCGCTCATTGAGGGAGGCGCTTGCAGGCGCGGGACTACAGGTAGACAAGGCAAGCTATATCTCCCTGGAATACGATTTCTTTAGCTTCGTTCAGACCACGCAGAACAAACTCGGGCTGAGGCATAATCTACTCTATAATTTGCTGCGCACACGTTCAGCAAAAGTGCTCGATGACGTGGGTAATTCTTCAAGCGCGGGTCTGGGGCAAAGCATACTCGCCCTCTTGACAGCTATCCCCCTCGGCTGCATGAGCCTGCTATACACTCCTCTTGCCGCACTGCTCCACCGGGGAGCTACGATGACCGTATACGCTGTGAAACGTGGAGAATAAACTTTTCTGTAACAAAAATGGGCGCTCGTGTGAGCGCCCATTTTATTTTTATACTATTACACGCTGCTAGGGCGCCTGGACCTTACCGAGGTTCACAACGCCGTTCGCGCCGGTATCCACGACGTATACAGTGCCATCAGGACCAACCGTGATGCCTGTTGGCGTTTTCAGGCTTACCGCGCCTTCAGCATTCTTCTCAGCGAGTAGCTTGCCGGTCAGATCAAACTTGAGGACCTTCTGACCTGTAGGCGCGCTAACATAAACGCCGGATGCATCGATGGCCAGGAACGGCTCAAGGTATGCGCCGGGATCCCAGGCATTACCAGGCACCGCCCATTTAGCAGCAAACTTGCCGGTCGGGTCGAACTTCTGGATGCGCTTGTTATTTGTGTCGGCCACGTAGACGTTGCCTGCGCCGTCGACCCCGATCCCTATAGGCTCGTTAAGCTCACCGTCCAGCGTGAACGGATAATTCGGCGACAGCTTGGTCGCTGACATTCCGCTGTCGATCTTGCGCAGGAACTTGCCGTTGCTATCGTATACGAGCACCCGTTTGTTGCCTGTATCGGTCACATAGACGTTGCCGTCAGGCCCGATTGCGATACCGCGTGGACCAAAGAACTTGGTGTCTCTGGCTGCATCATTCGCCGCCGCGGGATCGCCCAGGCTGATGAACTCGCCCCACTTGCCGAGGAACTTGCCATCTTTGTCGAACTTTTGGATTCGGTGGTTCCACGTATCTGCTACATATATGTTCCCGGCAGGGTCTACCGCAATGCCACCCGGCCCGGTGCCGACCGCCTCATCCGAGAAGCCGTTGAACTGGCCGTCACCATTACCCTTGCCCGCGCCGATGATCTGGACCCATTTGCCCGTCGCATCGAACTTCTGTATGCGCATGTTCGCGGTATCGACCACATAGAATGAGCCGTCAGGTCCAACAGTGATGCCGCGCGGCAGGTTGAACTGGCCCCGGTCGGTTCCCGCCGGTGAAAGTTCATACATGCCGTGTATCTTGCTGTTCGGGTCTACCTCAGTAGTAACCGGGTTGGGGGGCGGGACGACAACGCCGCTGGGGCCGCTGAGACCCGTCTTCACAGCCAGGTCGTTGCGCACATACAAGAAGAAGTTGCGCGAGCCGAGAGCCACGCCAGGGTCGCGGTAGAGCATATACTTGAGGCCGTTGGTTCGTATCCAGTCGATGGCGGTGCCCAGGTCGTTCTGGCCGTCCTTGCGGTAGACATCTTCAGGGAACCACCAGTTGAGCACGTACTTCTGGCTGGTGTACTTATCCTTCACAAAGGTCTGGAAATTGGCATTGCTGTTCGTCGCATCGCTCGCAATGATAACAGGAACATTGGGCGGCACGACATTAGCCTGGTTCGACTCCCACTGCGCCAGGTTGAAGTACTTGAGGTCCTTCATATCGCGGAAGTACCAGTCGAACGGCCACTCGATAGCGTCGTTCTGGTCTATGGAAATCGTCAGCCCGTGGCCGCCTGTCGGGTCATTGGCGTTCCGGTAGGTGTCAAACGCCGTCTCATCCCGCGATAGTCTCTCTATCATGGCTGCCACTATCGGCACATCAGGGGCCGACTGGGTGTAGACGAGCATCTCGTTCGGCACATCGCCATGCCGGTAATTGACCAACGACATCGACCTCAGACCGTAAAGCGCAAGGAGGGTCGCAAAGGTGAGACCTACAACCTTGACGGCACGGCCCGGCAGCATCTTATACGCAAGCCAACCCGCCAGAGCAAGCAAGCCTACTGTGAATAGGAAGAGCAGCACGCCGCGCATCATGTTCTGGATACCGGCGCTTTCGCCGACGGAGGCAGGCATCGCTCCACTCAGGTGAGCCATGAACGAGAAGGCAGAGAAAATAAAGAGTATCACAACAACCCCGAGATAGGCCCCGCCGCTGCGCCATACCTCTCCCCAATCTACGCCTCTCAGCAGCCTGCCAAGACCGGCGGCGGCGAGGAGTGTGAACGGGAACGCCGTTTGCATATTCAACCACGGCAGCCTCTCGCCCGCGAGTGAGAAGGCTATCAGCGCGCCGATTGACCAGAAGGCGAGGAACGACAGGGCGAGCCAGCGCATCCCTTCCATCGTGGGGAGCGTATGCCCATACTCATCGGTTACATCGTCGGTAGCATCTACATCGTCGGCGGGACGCGCAGTGTCGCCCTCACGCCGCAGCCACTTGGCGACCATATATCCTATGGTGCCGAAGCCCGCGATGAAGGCCAGAGGCTCATAGAAAAGCATCAGCATCAGATAATAAAAATGAGGCTGATTACCACGTGCCTCCCCGTGCTGTCCAAGCCAGTAGGTGAGACCGTTGATGGCCCCCGACAGGATCAGATAAGGCTTGGTGAGCAGATTTGTAAAGAGCACCGTATAGATCGCAAGGAATAATATCGCAGCCGCGATCAAGGTCCATCGTTGCGAGCCTAGCGACGACAACGCGCTCCGCACAGGGTTGATGTCGTCCCCCTCGCGTAGCGTGCGGCTCGATCTGTTGGAAGCGGCGGCAAAACGTGGAAAGGCAAAAGCGGCGATTGCCAGGAAAAGCACAAAAAGGAACGCTATGATGAAAGTAAGCTCATGGCTCGTGAACGCTATCGCGAACCCGACCGCACCTAGATACAGCCACTTCGCCTGGTGCGTACGCAAGAACCAGAGTATTCCGATGAATAGCATCATCGTGCCGGTCAGGGCGAAGATATCGTGCCTTAGCGAGCGAGAATAATAGGAGATGCTGGGAGAAAGTACGACCAGCAAAGCCGCCACCACAGCCCCAATGCGTCCGATAAAAGGCCGCAGATACCAGCAAAGCCAGACCAGTGCGATACCAAATAGCGCGGGCATCAGGCGGGCAATCGCGTCTGTAGTGCCGAAAAGGAAGTAGGCAAGGGCGTTGGCGTGGTACAGGAACGGCCCGTGGTATGTCGGGTCGTAACCGCCCTGGAAGCCGGGAGTTGTTGTATAGCTGCCGGTCTTCAGGAAGTAGTTGGAGAAGTAAGCGTGTATAGCCTCGTCATGATGGAAGGCCCGCGAGCCGAGGTCCCACAGCCGGGTAATAATAGCCATGATCATCAGACCGGCAAAGAGGAGCACCTCCCAATTGACCCGCGTCAGGTCAAAGACCCTATCGAGCAGCGGCGCGGCTACATTCTCCCTGCGGACCGGCAATGGTGCGCCT
>JBBRVL010000230.1:0-6494 GCA_038246925.1 Chloroflexia bacterium | reverse complement strand
GTTGCCTGGGCGGAACGTGCCGTCCGAGTAGCCAGAGATGATACCCCTATTTACCAGCCGTTCTATGAACTCGTAGAAGGTGTGAGCGGGAGGCACGTCAGAGAAAATCTGTCCCGCTATAGGCTCTGAGAAGCCCCTGGCGTTTGAGACTATCTTCGAGATCTGCCCTCGCGTGGCATTGTTGCCTGGGCGGAACGTGCCGTCCGAGTAGCCAGAGATGATACCCCTATTTACCAGCCGTTCTATGAACTCGTAGAAGGTGTGAGCGGGAGGCACGTCGGAGAAGGTCTGTCCTGCCACAGGCTCCGAGAATCCGGATGCGTTAGATATGATCTTGGAGAGTTGGCCCCTGGTGATGTCGTTGCCTGGGCGGAACGTGCCGTCTGAGTACCCACCTATTATGTTGCGGCAGGCCAGGCATCTGATGTGGGTGTAGAAAGTGTTGTCCGGCGGCACATCGGCGAACTGGATTGGACAGGTGGTAGGGGTAGCCGTGGCAGTCGGGCCGCCTGGGGTCTGGGTGGGTGGGACAGGTGTAGGAGTATTAGTGGGAGCACTTGTCGAGGTAGGCGTGGGGGTAGGGACACTGCTCGATAGGTAGCGCGCCACGCCAAACAGGTTGTTACTCCCAAATGTGGCAACTCCCGCGAGGACTATCTTGCCATCGGCCCCAATCACCATAGCACTGGCGTAATCTGTATTACCCCCAAAATCGGTAGAGACCATACCATCGAAACTGAAGCTGGTATCCAAATTGCCGTTGGGTAGGTAACGTGTTAGGGCAAAATCGTAATTGTTGCCACCGTCACTAACCGTTAATCCCGTAGCGACGATCTTGCCGTCAGCCTGTATTGCTACGTCGCTGGCTTCGTCATCGTAACCGCTTGCAAAGGCGGTAATGACCAGGCCATCGCCTGAGAAGGTGGGGTCGAGACTGCCGTCCGGGTTATAGCGCGCCAAGGCGAAATCATAGGGGCCGCCTGATGGCCCTGTGTACCCCGCAGCCACGACCTTGCCGTCAGACATGATCGCCACGCCATCTGCGCCATCATTGTTACTGCCTGTAAAGTTGGTAGTGACTTTGCCGTCGCCGCTGAAATTAGAATCGAGGCTGCCGTTAGTATTGTAACGCGCCAGGGCGAAATCGCGGTCTCCGGGACCGGTAACTGTGGACCCGGCGAGTACGATCTTGCCGTCCCCTCCAATTGCCATATCATATGCCAGATCGTCTCCCCCAAAATCGGTAGCGATTTTACCACCGAAGCCGAAGCTCGTATCGAGGCTGCCGTTTGAGTTGTAACGCACTATCCCAAAGTTCCATGGCCCATTAGTATTATCTGGACCTGTAATACCGGCGGCTACGATGCTGCCGTTGGAGGCAATAGCCACAGCGACGGCTTGATCACTGCTAACGCTTGTGAAAGTAGTAGTGACCAGGCCGTCGCCGGAGAAGGTGGTATCGAGGCTGCCGTTCGGGTTATAGCGCGCAAGGGCGAAATCCCAGGGGGGGCCATTTGATGGCCCTGTGGTCCCCGCCGCGATGATCTTGCCGTCAGCCTGCATCACCATGGCCAGTGCCGCATCGAAACCTCCAAAATTGGTTGTTACCTTGCCATCTCCGTCGAAGCTGGCGTCAAGAGTGCCGTCGGGTAAGTAGCGCGCCAGGGCAAAATCGTAGGTGCCGCCGGTGGGGATGCCTTGTCCGGCAACCACGATCTTACCATCAGGCTGGATTGCCACGGCTTGTGCCCAATCCTCTGTGCCGAAATCGGTTGTTACCTTGCCGTCGCCGGAGAAGGTGGGGTCGAGGTCGCCATCGGCGGCGAAGGCTACTCCCTGTCCCATACTCGTGATGAGGATAGCTATGGTAAGCACAGAGGCGAGCCAGCCGAAGAGCAGTTTTCCCGATCTCGCCCTTATTGGTGTCCACTTTATCTGCCGGTTTGCGTGAGGTGTGTAATTGGTTCGTTCCATTGTCGGTCTCCCTTTGATATCATTATGTGCCGGTAAAACGATGGCGTGGGTGAGGATGTCATAGGTGCATTGCGCGTTGGCGCGACTAGCCTCAAGGAGAAGACTGGAGACGCACCAGGGCAAAGCCCATATAATCGGCCTCCCCCGCCGCGACGATCTTGCCGTCAGCCTGTATCGCTACTGCGCGTGCCGCCTCATAGTCAGTGCCGAAATAAACCTTGACTTTGCCGTCGTCACTGAATGAGGTATCCAGGTTGCCATCGGCGCTGACACGCATCACCGCGAAGGTCCGTGTGTCGTCAAGATTGGCGACACGTCCCGCCGCGACGATCTTGCCGTCAGCCTGTATCGCCACGCCTCTTGCCTCACTGTAAGCATCGTCGAAACCAACAGTGACTTTGCCGTCGCCGCTGAATGTGGTATCCAGGGAGCCGTTGGTGTTGAGGCGCATAAACGCGAAAGCCCCGTTGCTCCCGTTGGCGACAAAATTGAAGATTTTCCCCGCCGCGACAATCTTGCCATCAGCCTGTATCGCTATGGCCAAAGCATAGTCGCCGTAACTGCCCAGATCAACAGTGACTTTGCCGTCGCCGCTGAATGTGGTATCCAGCGCCAGATTGCTGTTGAAACGCGCAATCGCGACGTCACAGCTCTCACCGTTGTAAGAATTGCCGCCCTCGGCACAGGTAGAGCCGACCACGACAATCTTGCCGTCAGCCTGTATCGCTATGGCCATTCCAAAAGCAATGTAATCGCCGAAACCAACCATGGCTTTGCCGTTGCTGATGACAGTCTCGTCGAGCGAGCCGTTGCTCCTCAGGCGCACCACAGCCAATTGAGCATCGACAATGCTGGGGTCGCTGTCGCTGGTCCATCCAGCCACGACAATCTTGCCGTTAGCCTGTATCGCTACGCCCAAAGGATAGTCGTTCCGGGCTCCACTGGGCGCACTGAAACCAACGTTGGTTTTGCCATCACCACTGAACGTGGTGTCCATGGTTCCATTGCTATTGAGGCGTACTACCCCAAAGTCCCAGCGGCTGTGAGAGGCCTGGACCCTTCCCACCACAACGATCTTGCCGTCAGCCTGTATCGCCACGCTAGTGGCGTAATCAAACCCACCGAAATCAATTGTGACTTTGCCGTCCCCTCCACCGAAGCCCCCACCGTTGATACCTATGTCTAAAAGTCCCTGGCTGTTGTAACGGGCCACAGCGAAGTCCTTGTCGGTCCCTTCGACCTCCCACCTGGAAGTGTCCCCCACTGCGACGATCTTGCCGTCAGGCTGGATCGCTACACCGTATGCATGAGCCGAATTTCCTGTGAACTGGGTAGTGATTTTACCGTCCAGGTTGAAGGTGGTATCAAGGTCCCCATCGGCGGCATGGGCTACCCGTGGCCCCGATACCCCACCCAGGGTGAAAACCAGGCCCAACATAAGGGTCGACATTATCTTCACGATATTACGAAAGTTTCGCTTCATTTTGTTGTCTCCTTTGCTTTTTTCTAGACCATCCTATTAATCGGTGCCAATGGCAATTACATGTCATGTCACGGCTCTAGCAACCCTCAGTCAGAGGCTCATCAACCCATTTACTCGCTGTCTCACCGTTTGAGGAGGGAACGCGCATCTCTCGCAGCATGTCCACTAACTCTTCCCAGCTATCGAAGTTGTGGCCTTCGCCGTTTAGCATGTTCAGGAGCCTGCCGTGCCGCCCGCCAGCTTCATCAATCTGTCCATCGTCGTTCTGGACCGCCGACCCATCCGGCTCATCGGTCCATAAGCGGAGTAAAAACAAGTCCGGCTGTCCCCCCCGCTCGCGGTCACTACTCATGTGCAGCATCTCCTCTGCTCCTGGGTCAAAATACTATTCTTCTCGCTGGCTGTTCACATCATAGCGGCGGCTGGGTTATAATGGTTCGCACTGGCGTTCGTACAGAATTGGTACAAGATCTCGCTATGGGCACCACTACCTCTACATCGAGCATGGGAGACGCGCGTTTCGGCCAATGGCTGAAGGAGCGACGCAATACCCTCGGCCTGACTCGTGAGGAGTTGGCGGATAGGGTGAGCTGCTCCCCGGAGACTATCTACAAGATCGAGGCAGGCGCTCGCCGCCCTTCCAGGCAGGTAGCCGAGATAGTGGCGAGCTTTTTCAGCATCCCAGCCGACGAGAGAGAAGCGTTCATCAGCTTCGCCAGGGGGCGGGGTTCAGGGGACCCAGGTCATTTATCAGGTAGTCGAGAGCACCCCTGGCGAGCATTACACAGGCGGCTGACCAACCTGCCCGCTCAAGTAACCTCGTTGATAGGGCGGGAAAGAGACCTCGAACAAGTCCGCGCTCTACTTTCAAGAGATACGGCGCGCCTGCTGACCCTCGTAGGCCCGCCAGGCATCGGCAAGACCCGCCTCGCGCAGGAAGTGGCTACCGAGTTCCTGGAACAGTTCGGGGAGGGCGTTTTCTTCGTACCCCTGGCTTCAGTGACCGACCCCAAGCTCGTGGCAACCGCCATAGCCAGGACCCTGGACGTGAAAGAGGATGCCAATCAACCACTGCTCGATACCCTGACTCAATTCCTGCACGACAAGCGCGTGTTATTGATATTGGACAATTTCGAGCATATCCTGGAGGCAGGGCCGCAAGTGGGGCAGCTACTGGCAGGGTGCCCCTGGCTGAAAGCACTGGTCACCAGCCGAGAGGCGCTGCACCTGTACGGGGAGCGGCAGTACCCGGTGCCCCCTCTCGAAGTGCCGAGTAGCGAGTACAAAGTGTCCAGTACTGAGCATTCGATATTAGCTACTTGTTCGGCGGTGACGCTATTTGTGGAGCGGGCGCAGGCTGTAAGGCCCGATTTTGCCCTCACTGAAGAGAACGCCAGCGCAGTAGCAAGTGTTTGCACACATCTGGGCGGTCTGCCTCTGGCAATAGAGCTAGCGGCAGCGCGCACCAGCCTCTTCACGCCACAGGCGATGTTGCCCATGCTGGAACAGTCCTTACACCTGCTGACGGGAGGAGCACGAGACCTGCCCCCTCGACACCAGACTTTACGTGGGGCACTGGAGTGGAGCTACAACCTCCTGGACGAGGGGGAACAGAGGTTGTTCAGAAGGCTGGGGGTGTTCAGGGGTGGTTGCACGTTGGCAGCCGCAGAAGCAGTCTGCAACGCGCGAGGCGACCTCCCGGCGGGTGCAGCCGCTGGCCTGGGGTCGCTAATCGACAAGAGCCTCATACAGCAAGGCTGGCAAAGTGGCGAGGTGGATGGCGAGGACCGCTTCTATATGCTTGAAACGATACGTGAGCACGCCCTGGATGTGCTAATCCTGGAAGGAAGTGGAGAGGTTAGCTATGTTCGCCAACTTCATGCCGAGTTCTTCCTTGCCCTTGCCGAGGGAGCAGAATCTGAACTACGCGGTCCACGTCAGGTCGCTTGGATGGATAAACTGGACAGAGAACATGACAATCTACGCGCGGCCCTCGCATGGACAATCGGGGGTGAGCAACCCGTATCAGGGATTGAAAGTCAACCCGCAGTCGCAGCCGCTTACGCCTCCGAGTGGGCCGTGCGGCTGGCATCCTCATTAGGGCGGTTCTGGCACATGCGCGGCTATGTTACAGAGGGTCGCCGGTGGTTGGAGGCGACGCTGGCCCTTGTTGACCTTGAGCAAGCTGACCAATTAAGACCCTGGCACCTGAATGCGCTCAACCTGGCTGGGGTTATGGCCGCCGTGCAGGGCGATTATAAGCGCGCCAGCGCCCATACCAAAAAAAGTCTGGAGGCTGCCCGAGCGCGGGGCGACAACGCGAACATGGCTCGCTCGCTTAATAACCTGGGCATCATGGCGCGGCGACAGGGCAACTATGCGCTCGCCGAAAACTACCTCAGCGACTGCCTGCAATTGTACCGCGAACTTGGTGACAAGGTTTGGATAGCAGGTGTACTGGGCAATCTGGGTATCGTGGCGCATATCAGGGGCAAGTATGATGAGGCTCGCCTCTTCAGTGCAGAGAGCACGACTCTAAGGCGGGAGCTGGGCGATAAGACGGGTCTCGCTATTAATCTTGGGAACCTGGCTAGCATGTACCGTGAGCATGGGGACTTCAGGCAGGCGCGCGTGTTGCTGGATGAAGCGTTGGCGCTCTCCCAGGAGATAGACAATAAGCAAAGGCAACTTCATGTGCTGGCGGAGATTGGCCAACTGATGTGCGATCAGGGCGATTATGAGCAAGCCGAGCCTTTGCTCAAGAAGAGCCTGGAGTTGGCCCAGGCAACCGGCGAGCAGAGCCAGGTAGGGGGCGTTCTCACCATTCTGGGCCGTATTGCCTTCTACAAGGGAGAGAACGCGCTTGCACGCGCGCGCTTCAGCGAGGCGCTCGCCAGCCACCAGCAAGCCCACGAACATGGCGCAAACATGGCCGACATACTGGAATGGATTGCGCTACTGGAAGCGGCTCAGGCAGCCTTGGAGGGTAATCCTGAAGGTTACAGGCGGGCGACTCTGCTGCTGGGCGCGACCGAGG
>JBBRVL010000229.1:0-6495 GCA_038246925.1 Chloroflexia bacterium | reverse complement strand
TATCGTCAGAGGGTAAGCCCTATCATAGTTGCCGAGCGCGAACCCTATGCTGCCATCCTGCCCTGTGCTGTAGTGTGCGGTCACTGCAACTCGCCTACCGCCTATTTCCTGCCATGCGACGGGCGCTCGCTCCATGAGTGACCCCGTCGGGCCTTCCCCGGAGATTATCAGGTCGCCCTCGCTGTCTATGCGCGTGCTGGATGCGCCTGCATAGCGCCACCTTATGGTGGCGGGATCGGCGCCTGGCGCAATCGTGTATGTTCCTTTGAGCAGACCTTCCGTGCCCGCGTAGCTAAGGCTTACGCCTGGATAAAGCTCTTTATAAGTGACTCCACTGTAAGTCGATAGATTGGTGTGCCACTTGTTTGGCTCGTTCCCTATCAGATAGTTGACTTTGCCTGGAAGGGCTTCCTTAGCTACGATCTCAGGTGATGAGTTTGCTCCCTCGAACCGCAGCCGGACGATATATTTGTCGGTGACCTCAGAGGCAACATCGGCATCTGTTCCTGTAATCGTTTTGTATGCTTCTTTTTGCGAGGTCATCAATGACAGCACAACCTCGGAAGGTGTGAAGAAGAAGGTCCCTCCTCTTGAACGAACAAGGTAATGCGCGTCTCCGCTCGTCTGGCCCACGTTAGGCTCGAAGGACAAAGACAGCTTGCTAAACTCCGCTTTCCCAGTTCGACTAAGGGCACTTTGTATGCGTGGGGAGGCAGACCTGAGCGACAGGAAAAGCACTGGCGCTGATAAAGCGATGGCCACTGCGGCCAACAAGACATACCGATAACGTAAGCTGGAAAGGTTGCCACATATATTGAAGGACATAGTACTGCTCTCCTTCCTCTATCAAGCATCAAAACGTGTGCCGCGCGACCGCCAACCTGTGCGCTACTACCGAGCATAAATTGTGCCGTCCGTTTTCCGCTATTCGTTGGCACGCCCCCCGCTATACGGTACAATTGCCGTGTGACGCACACGACCAGCAATCATAGATCAGAGGAGCCAGCGACTTGGATATCAACTACGACCTTACCAGCAGCCGTTACACCACCCGCCGGAGCGTGCTGGTTGCCCGGAGAGGAGTGGTCGCCACCAGCCAGCCGCTTGCGGTACAGGCTGGGATCACCATGCTCTCGAAGGGCGGGAACGCGGTCGATGCTGTTCTTGCCACGGCCATTGCCCTGACTGTGGTAGAGCCTGCGTCGAACGGCATCGGCTCGGACGCGTTTGCCCTCGTATGGGACGGCAGCAAAGTCCGCGGGCTGAACGGCTCAGGACGTGCTCCGTCCGGCTTGACGCTAGATGCCATAAAAGCCGCAGGTCACGAGACGATGCCCGCAAGAGGATGGTTGCCAGTCACCGTGCCGGGCGCACCCGCAGCCTGGCGCGACCTCCACGCCAAGTACGGTAGGCTCCCCTTCCGCGATCTGTTCGAGCCTGCCATCTACTACGCCGAATATGGTTATCCCATCTCGCCTGTGCTGGCTAAGAGCTGGCGTGTTGCTGTGCAGGCTTATTCTCAAGCAGAAGGTCGCGAGTTCAAAGGCTGGATGGACACCTTCGCCCCAGGTGGTCGCGCACCTCAAGCCGGAGAGATGTGGTCGAGTCCCGGCCACGCGGCTACCTTGCGTCGAATAGCCGAGTCGGGCGGCGAAGATTTCTACATAGGCGAGACTGCCCGCCGTATCGCCCTCTTCGCATCCGAGACGGGCGGTCTCATCACCGCGCACGACCTCGCCTCACATAAGAGCAGTTGGGTCGTGCCGATCTCGACATCATATCGGGGCTACGACGTCTGGGAGATACCGCCCAACGGCCAGGGGATCGCCGCCCTTATCGGCCTCAACATCCTGGAGGGGTACGACATATCCCTCAAGCCGCGAGATAGCGCCGAGTCGTTTCACCTTCAGATAGAGGCCCTCAAACTAGCCTTTGCTGACGCTCACCGCTACGTGGCTGATACGGCTTTTTCCGATGTGCCGGTTGCGGCCCTGCTCGATAAGGGCTATGCTACGAGTAGGCGCGCCTTGATCGGGGAGCGTGCTCTAGACCCGGCCCCAGGAGACCCCAACTCAGGCGGGACGGTATACATGTGCGCCGCTGACGAGGACGGTATGATGGTCAGCTTTATCCAGTCGAACTACATGGGTTTCGGGTCGGGCGTGGTCGTGCCGGGCACGGGCATAGCTCTTCAGAACCGGGGGCACGGCTTCAGCATGGACCCCTCACACCCTAACCATGTCGAGCCGGGCAAGCGCCCTTACCACACGATTATCCCAGGTTTCCTCACCCGTGAAGGGCAAGCGGTCGGCCCCTTCGGCGTCATGGGCGGTTTCATGCAGCCCCAGGGACACATGCAGATGGTAGTCAACACGGTAGACTACAACATGAACCCCCAGGAAAGCCTCGACGCCCCCAGATGGCAGTGGACGAGTGGCCTCGGCATCGAGATCGAGGAGGAAGCCGACCCTGCCATCAGCGAGGGGTTGCGGGCGATGGGCCACGAGGTCAAAGTGCTGGAGTCGAATGGGGGCTTCGGGAGAGGGCAGATCATATGGCGGCTGCCGTCGGGCGCGTATGCAGCAGGCAGTGACAAGCGCGCTGATGGCTACGCGGCAGGGATATAGTAGCAGCGCAGCCAGGCCTTTCCGAGCTAAATGTCCAGGAGCGATTTAATCTCTTTTATCTTCCCGATGTGATCGTGGGGCGACGCCAGCCCCATCCCCATGGTATTGATGCCTATATGGGTCGCCCCTAACTCTTTCCAGCTTTCAATCTGGCGGTTCCAACTGTCGGGGTCGCCTTCGCGCAGATTGAGCCGGGCTTCGATGCCAATTGAGGAGGGATCACGCCCGGCCTCCGCCGCATAAGACCTTAGCTTGTCGATAGCCGTCCTTGCTCGGTCGTCGGGCCGCATCTGTGGGAACCAGCCGTCTCCCATCCTGCCTGTGCGCTCCAGAACTGCTTCAGCGCCGCCGCCTATCCAGATCGGTATCGGCCTTTGCACAGGTAGCGGGTTGATGCCCGCTTCGGGTATTGTGTACCACTTCCCCTTGAAATCTACCACCGGCTCGGTCCACAGCCTGCGTATTACCTCGATCTGCTCCTCTATTCGCTTACCTCTGTTCTCGAACGACTCGTTCAGCCCTTCGTACTCTACCTCATTCCAGCCGATACCCACTCCCAGGCGCAGCCGCCCACCACTCAGGACGTCCACCTCGGCTGCCTGCTTTGCGACGAGCGCTGTCTGACGTTGCGGCAGGATTATCACGCCAGTTACAAGCTCTATCTTTTTGGTTATCCCTGCCAGGTAGCCGAACAGCACAAACGGCTCATGGAATAGCGTATCGGAGGTATATGGGCCGGTCCAGCCGGGGCGGTTAGCAATGCTCGCCCCCAGTACATGATCATATATCAGCAAATGGCTGTAGCCCAACCCCTCTGCCGTTTGAGCGTAATCCTTGATGATATGGGGATTGTCACCTAACTCTGTTTGTGGGAATACTACACCTAACTTCATGATGTTTCGCTCCTTACTGCGCAGCCACTGTTGGATATGCGCGAACAATAGCAAGAAATGCGTCTGGCATCATTATACACTTGGGCCGCCCTCGTGAGCCTCGGATACTATCTCAGAATCTATCGTATGCAAAACAGCCTGGCATTACTACCATAATTATCCATATGGTACTTGACAATTATCCGCATGCTACTTGACTTACTCGACGAAATCCGATAGTATATGCGTGTCCTATCCTGAGAAACTGTACCGGAAGGAAATTTATTCTGCGATCATATTGATATGACCCGCCGATAGCCTATGCATTAGCTGCCGCCACTCTATTCAATAGAGGGTCATTGCTGTTGCGATCTAACAACCGGTAGTGCTACAGGGGAAGGGGGTAATAACTGAAGGAGTGACCATCTGGGAGCCTGATTATGAGCAGGTGAGGTTCCCCATGCGTTTCGATTTACTTGTACGACACATAACCAAGAGGAGAATTAAGAATGAACTTCAAAAAATTTGCGATACCAGCGGTTATGACCCTGGTAGCATCGCTCATTTCCTTTAGCGCCGGCCACGTCTCAGCCGCCGGGCAGACCCAGCAGTATGGGCCTTACGCCAGCACCTCCCCCGACGAGGGCACGTGCGGCAATGCATGGGCAACAGATACATTCGACAGGCACTTCAAGGTCAGCACGAGTCCCAACGCTGACGGCACTTATACCGTCACTGAGCAATTCAAGCGCGGCAGCTTCGTGACTATAGCAGGCCTCAGCCCAGGATCGTGCGACACAAATCCGGGTGGTACAGTTGGCGCGGGCGTCACAGGAAGCATGCACGGTTCGTTCACGATTATCGTGACAGGTGGCACGTTCACCCCAGTCGGTGAGTGCGGCGCAGAGCCTTGCACTACAGTGAGCTTTATAGCTACGCACTTCCCAGGCGCAACATATGCTGTGCCAACTTTCCAGTTCCACTACAGCGCAGGCCCCAACGGCCAATGGAAGAATGCCTCAGCCGACCGAGGTGGCAACCATGGCGACATCACCGGCGCGCCCTGATCTGCCTGCTCACACTCACCTTACCCTGTGAGTATTACTGTTTTGGCGGGTAGGTAGCAGGTGCGGTCTACCAATTCGCGCTTGCTACCTACTCCCAATTCCAGCAATCAATCTCAACCAGAAAGGGTGACTATCCGGGGGCCTGATAAAGATCAAGTGAGGTTCCCCATGCGTTTTGATTTACTTGTACTGATATATGACCAGGAGGAGAACTAGAATGGACATCAAGAAAGTGAAAATGGTGGTCGCCGGGGCCTTATTAGCATCGCTGGTTTCCTTTGGAGGCAGTCCCGCGTCGGCACGAGGCAATACGCTTATAGTGGATGACAATCTAGTTGAATGCCCTAACGCACAATACACATCTATTCAGGCCGCAGTTACCGCCGCCCACTCGGGCGATACTATCAAGGTCTGCCCTGGCACGTACATCGAGCAAGTAACGATCCCGGCAGGCAAAGATGGCCTTACGCTCCGTTCCGAGAGGAAAGAGGAAGCAATAATCAAGGCGCCACTTGTGATGGCTGACTCAAAGGCAATAGTACGTGTGAACGGCGCTAGGGACGTGACCATAACCCGCTTCACTATCAGCGGCCCCGGTGGCGGACCCTGTGACAGCCTAAGGTACGGCGTGCGTGTGGACGGGCCTCAGCCAGATGGTGGCGGTTCGGCGACCATCAGTGACAACCATATCACACATATCCGCGACACACCATTCAGCGGCTGCCAGAACGGAGTGGCGATCCTGGTGGGTCGCCAGTCTGAGGGGCAGACAGGTTCAGCTACGATCTCCAAGAACCTGATCGACGACTACCAGAAAGGCGGCATCGTCGTTGACAACGTGATGTCGAGCGCGGAGATTCGGCAGAATACGGTGAGTGGGATAGGACCCACGGTTTCTATCGCGCAAAATGGCATTCAGATAAGCCGAGGAGCGACTGCCACTGTCAGGCAAAATGACGTATCAGGGAATACCTACGCTCCGCAAACGGTTGCCTCTACCGGAGTGTTGCTCTTTTCTTCGGGCGCGGTGGAGATTGACCACAACACCGTGTCCGCAAACGACGTGGGCATCTACATCATAGAGCCGGCTGGAACGGCGGACGTATCGCACAACGCCATCTCAGGCAGCACCTTCGACGGAGTAGCGTTGCAGGGAGCGGATGGGACGACGATCGAACACAACACGATCTCGCAAAGCGGTTACGACGGCATCGATGTCTTCTTAGCCTCATCCGGCAATACGATCGACCACAACATAATCACCGAAAGTGGTAATGATGGGATTGACGTGGCCGATGAATCGCCAAACAACACCATTACGCATAACCGGATGGACACCAGCACGCTCTTCGACGCCCAGGACAATTCGCACGGAGGCGGCACCGCTGGCACTGCCAACATCTGGGAGCACAACAACTGCACAACGTCCCTCCCGCTAGGTCTGTGCCATAACTAGCCACCTTTCCCTAAGGTAGGCTCACCATGAGGGGTGGGGCATTTGCCCCACCCCTTCTTGCCGCCGTTCGATTGGCACAGAGATTGCCCCTCTTTGGAATATATACAGAGGAAAGGGCGCTGAGCAGTTTATGATCTGGATAGGCTGCTTCTACCCGCCCGACATGAAGCAGAAGCGCTGGCTGGCGCACTACGCGGCGCGGTTCCCCACCGTGGAGATCAACCTTTAATTCTACCGTCTCCCGACCGAGGATAACTTCAGGGCATGGGCGCACCAGGCAGGCTTCCACCACGGCTTCCAGTTCGCAACTAAGGCGAGCCGCTGCCTGACCCATTTGAAGCGTCTCAAAGAGCCGGAAGAGCCTCTTGCCCGCACGCTATACGCCGCCGAGGGATTGTGGCCCCACATTCAAGAGCTATCGTCTGTATGACGGCAGATGAAGCGCGGTGCGTTACGGATGTATTGTATCATCT
>JBBRVL010000228.1:0-6502 GCA_038246925.1 Chloroflexia bacterium | reverse complement strand
TGTCAAGTAGCTTGGCAAACTCGGCCGCAACTCGGTCATAGGCACTGAAATGCTGCGACTTCCGTCGCGTGGTCCAACCCGCCCCCAGCGGAGGAAGCGTAGTTTGTTCCAGATCTTTCAGTATGCCCGGCACTCCAGCAGAAAGATCATAGAAGTTCTGGAGAATATCAGTCGTTGAAGCCAATGCACATCTGCTTTCTATGTAACGAGTACCCACCAGGCCAGCACGGCGGGGTAGGCAGTTTCACCCAGACGCTGGCCCGCGCGCTTGTAGACAGGGGGCACAAAGCTACCGTGCTGGGCGTGTACAGGGCTGCCAAAGATAGCACCGAAGATGATCGTGGCGTTCAGGTTGTACGACTGGCTCACTCGCCCCTGCCGAAGACCGGGTTTCTGATCAACGGCTTCCGGCTGCGACAGGAGATGCAGAACATTCACAGCCGGTCGCCTATAGATGCTATCGAAGGTCCGGAATTGAGCATGGCGACAGTGCCCGCATCAGTTCCGATGCCCAAGATCATAAGGATGAGCGGGGGCCACCACTTCTTTTCAGTCACTCTTGGGGGTAAACCAAGAAAGTGGCGCGCCTGGATGGAGAGGCAATCGTTTCAACATGCCGATCACCTATGTGCGGTTAGCCATTTCGTGGCTGAGACTACGCGCAAGCTTCTAGACCTGCGACATCGCCCCATAGAGATCCTGCCCAACCCAGTGGACACAGCGTTCTTCAGCCCCAGGCCAAACATAGCCGAGGAAGATGGGCTTATCGTCTTTGTCGGTACAGTGTGCGAGAAAAAGGGCATTCGCCAGCTTATCCAGGCTATGCCAGTGATCGTCCAAGCAGTACCTGATGCACACCTACTGGCGGTTGGGCGCGACTGGCGCGATCCTGTAACCGGTGCGTCCTTCATGGGGTCAGTGCGCTCGCAGATGCCAGCAGGTCTTGAATCACGGGTTCACTTCCAAGGGTCTGTCGAACATGCAGTGCTGCCCGATGTGCTTGCAAAGGCATCGGTCTGCGCCTACCCATCCCATATGGAAGCGCAAGGGATAGTGTTGATCGAAGGAATGGCAATGGGCAAGGCCGTGGTGGCAAGCAGCACTGGTCCGGGGCCGGAAGTGATCGAGCATGGAAGTTCAGGGCTGCTCTGCGACCCGTATGATCCAGCATCCATAGCAGAGCAGATCATCCGCCTGATGAAAGACTCGAATCTACGACACAGGCTAGGTGAGCAGGCACGTAGGCGGGCCGTCGAGCAGTTTTCTGTTGAGGTCCTGGTCTCGCGGAATGAAGACTTCTACCGAAGGTGCATAAGCAAGGCCAGGGCCAATGCCGCGTAAGCCTCGAAAGCTCCTTGTCGTCTCCCACGTAGTTCACTACCGTCACGCCAACCGCCTCTATGCATATGGCCCCTATGCACGCGAGATCGACATCTGGGCCGACCTCTTTCCCGAGGTGGTAATTGCCGCGCCATGCAAAGAGGCGCCCCCTCCTGGCGACGCGATACCTTTCACTCGGCTCAACATCTCTATAGCACCCCAACCGGAGACGGGTGGCGACACACTGCTCGCTAAAGCAACTCAGGTAGCCAAGCTGCCGATCCTCATTTGGAGTCTGAGCAAGGCCATGCGCCGGGCTGATGCTATCCACGTGCGCTGCCCGGGCAATCTGGGTCTGTTGGGCGTGGTCCTTGCGCCGCTCTTTAGCCGCCGACTGGTTGCCAAATACGCAGGTCAGTGGAATGGATACCCTGGTGAAGCTCTGACAGTGCGCTTGCAACGCTGGCTGCTGAGCTCAAGATGGTGGCATGGTCCTGTGACCGTATACGGCAAGTGGCCCAGTCAGCCTGTTAACATCGTTCCTTTCTTCACCTCAGTAATGACCCAGCAGCAAATGCAGAGGGCCAGACTCTCGTCCAGGCGAGATGGTTTTGGAGATCCCCTCAGGGTGCTCTATGTGGGCCGCCTCTCGGAGAGTAAGAACGTCCACGTGCTCTTGTCGGCAGTGGCTGCACTGCGCTCCAAAGGGATCAGCTTGCGGTGTGATATCGTTGGTGATGGCCCTCAGCGCGCTGCTCTCGAAAAGCAGGCTCGTAAGTTGGGGCTAAGTGATTTGGTGCTGTTTGCTGGCGGAGTTGATTTTGACCAGGCACTGGACTTCTATGAGCATAACGACATATTGGTACTTGCCTCAGAGTCGGAAGGCTGGCCCAAGGCTATCGCCGAGGCGATGGCGTTCGGGCTGGTGTGCATTGGCTCGGATAGGGGTCTTGTCCCGGAGATGTTGGGAGAAGGTCGTGGACTGATAGTGCCGCCAGGTAATGTTGATGCTCTAACAGCCGCGCTCCGGCCTATTGCTGTTGCTCCTGAGCAATATCAAGGCATGAGGGTGCAGGCGACCACATGGGCGCAGCGCTTTTCCCTGGAAGGTCTGCGCGAGGCCCTCCGCCACTTGCTCGAAGAGCGGTGGCACGTATCTCTTGCCGAGACCGCATCCACACAATCTGCCCCAATCCACAAGCCCGAAAGCATCGCACGTACATGAAGCGCCAGGGGGTGATGCACCTCATAGACAGCCTTGCACCCGGCGGGTCAGAGCGCGTGGCCGTCAACCTGGTCAACCATCTGCCCCGCAACCGGTATCATGTACACCTGTGCGTAACGCGCAGCAGCGGCCCTCTATCCAAGCTGGTAGCGCCGGACGTTGGTCAGATCATCCTTGGCAGAAAGTGGAGATTCGATCCCGGTGCTGTCATGCGGTTGGCAACTTATATTAGGCGGCACGATATTGAGCTCCTGCATGCACACAGCACATCTCTCTACACCGCGGTGGTCGCCTCTTTGCTCCCGCCACACCCCCGCGTCATATGGCACGACCACTTCGGACGCTTCGGGCAGGAAGACCGCCCGGCGCGGCTGTATCGTGTGGCTGTAAGGCGGGCTGCGGGCGTTATTGCCGTGAGCGAGGCGCTGGCAGAGTGGTCCTGCCGGAGGTTGAAGTTGCCGGCCAACAGGGTATGGTATGTCCCCAACTTCGTTACGGATCACTCTTCAGGCTCTGAGGCACACGACCTGCCAGGCTACGCAGGCAAGAGAATCGTGTGCGTGGCTAACCTTCGCCCTCAGAAAGACCACCTCACACTCTTAAGAGCTATGGCTAATGTTGTGCAACAGATGCCCGATGCTCACCTGCTGCTGGTCGGAGCGCCCTCCGACGATCAGTGCTATGAGAACGTTCTGGAGGAAATCGCCAGACTAGGCGTTTCCGACAGCGTATCTCTGTTGGGTCAGCGGCACGATATTTATGACATTTTGTCGGCATGCGACATAGGCGTCCTCAGTTCAGTCTCTGAAGGGATGCCATTATCCTTGATTGAGTACGGCATGGCTGGGTTAGCATCGGTGGCTACTCGTGTTGGACAGTGCGCGGAAGTTCTGGACGAAGGTAAGGCCGGTATGCTGGTACCACCTGGATCACCTGATGAGCTGGCAGAGGCTTTATTAATATTGCTACGATCTCCCGTTGCGAGAAAGCGCTACGGTGCTGAGTTCCACAAACGCGTGCAGCAACGGTACAGCGCAGACGCCGTGATCAAGCAAGTTTGCGCTGTCTACGATATAGTTCTGGGGATTGAAAGGGGTCAAGCATAAACTCTATGTACCCGCCTCGCACAGACCGTCTCTATACAGTAGGAGTAACACAAGACCTTGCTCGCAACGAGAGCTTTCGCCTTGTCGTCTTCCTCGTTGTCCACATACCGTTGGCTCTGCTCATGAACCAGGTGCGTGAAGTCGCTACTCTGCACGCCTTTCTCACTCTGGGGGTCGGCCTCTGGTACGCCGCGCTGGGCCGCGATCCTGTGAAGGTTGCCTTCGTGGGCGCGTACATCACCGGTGCGGAAGTGCTGTGGCGCATGACCGACGCAGGTGTTTTCTGGGAGTTCGGCAAGTACGCCACCGTTGCAATCTTGATCATAGCCATACTGCGCTTCCACGGCTTGAAGGGTGCGGGCCTGCCCATCGTCTATTTCCTGGTGCTGCTGCCTTCAGCCATACTCACTATCTCCGGCCTCGACCCGGAGGACGCCAGGGGGCAGATCAGCTTCAATCTCTCGGGACCGCTGGCGCTGATGGCGTGCGCCTGGTTCTTCTCACAACTGAAGCTCACCACTGCGCAGCTGCAAAAGCTCTTCCTCATGGCGATAGGCCCGATTGTAGCGATAGGCACTATAACCCTATACGGTACGCTCACTGCATCAAGCATCCAATGGGTGAACGACTCTATCTCCACAACAAGTGGCGGCTTCGGACCTAATCAGGTCTCCAACATGCTGGGGTTAGGCGCTCTGCTTGCTTTCATGTACATTCGTCAGGGCAAAGCGACCCGGTATCTACAGCCCCTTCTATTCGCCGCGGTGCTGGCGTTCGGCACCCTCAGCGCACTTACCTTCTCACGCTCGGGGCTTTACAATGCGGGAGCGGCGGTGGCAGTATTGCTGCTCTTCTCCATTAGAGATCGTGCATCACTGGTCAGGACGGGCCTCACACTTGTGGTGATCTTTCTGGCGGTGGACAACCTCATACTGCCCCGCCTGGAGGAGTTCACTGGCGGTGCGATCCTGACGCGTTTTCAGGATACCACCCTGACCCACAGGCAAGAGATAGCTGAGGCCGACCTTCAAATCTGGGCAAACAATCCGGTGTTCGGCGTTGGCCCTGGCATGGCGAAGGATGCACGTGATCTCCTGCTCGGCCCAGCTGCCGCCCACACAGAACTATCACGTCTCCTGGCTGAACACGGTATATTCGGCCTGCTTGGTCTGTTGCTACTTCTATTTATGTCCGCTCGAAATATCAGGGGGGCACAGACCGCGGCACAAAAGGGCTGGGTGGCCGCTATGATAGTTTGGACCCTGCTTTTTATGGCCAATTCGGCCATGCGGATGGTTGCTCCCGCCTTAGTGTTTGGGTTGACCTTTGCTCGTTTGATACCTGAAGAACGCCTAGAGGATGCACAGTCTGATAATGCTGGCGCGGGTGCGTCGCTGTGACCGTAGCCAGGGCTTGTGCAAGGCCCTCGGTGCTCCTCATCGGCAATTTCCTGTCAGCCTCTGGTGGCTCACGGGGCGTGTGCGAAGAGTTGGCGATCAGACTGCCTGAAGCGGATTGGAGCGTGCTCACTACATCCCGCAAGCCTGGCCGCTTGCGACGCCTCCTCGATATGGTTGCTACAGCGTTGACGCAGAGACACAACTACGACATCGCTCAGGTTGACGTATACAGTGGCCCTGCATTCGTCTGGGCGGAGATAGTGTGCTGGACCTTGCGGCGGGCAGGCAAGCCTTATATCCTGACGCTGCACGGGGGCAACTTGCCCGCTTTCGCGCGCCGCTGGCGGGGCCGTGCGAGGCGGTTGCTGGCTTCCGCTGCGATAGTCACCACCCCTTCGGCCTACCTGCTTGAGCAGATGCGCGAATACAGGCAGGACATGCATCTGCTGCCGAACCCCCTCGACCTCAGCGCGTATACTTTTCACCTGCGCCAGCAGCCCCAACCCAGCCTCGTGTGGCTGCGCGCCTTTCATGAGGTATATAACCCTTCGATGGCTCCGAACGTGATAGCTTTACTGGTCAAGGATTTCCCGGACGTGCATTTAACGATGGTAGGTCCCGATAAGGGCGACGGGAGCCTGCAACGCACACGGCA
This sequence comes from Chloroflexia bacterium, assembly GCA_038246925.1. GTDB lineage: Bacteria > Chloroflexota > Chloroflexia > QHBQ01 > JADMIH01 > JADMIH01. The sequence continues at coordinate 796 of JBBRVL010000228.1, read as the reverse complement.
GGCAGCTTCTGAGTTAGGCGTAGCTGCGCGCATCTCTTTCCCAGGAGGTGTGTCGAAGGCAGACGTGCCTACCTGGTTGGGGCGAGGTGACATCTTCTTGAACACCACCAATGTGGACAACACACCCATCAGCGTGATGGAGGCTATGGCCTGCGGGCTGTGTGTGGTAAGCACGAACGTAGGCGGCATCCCCTACCTGCTGGAGCACGAGCATGATGCGGTGCTGGTGCCACCTGATGATCCGGAAGCTATGGCCGCTGCCGTGCGCCGCATCCTGACAGAGCCAGACTTGGCCGAGCATCTGTCCCGCAACGCCAGGCAGGAGGCCGAGCAGTTCGACTGGGCGGTGGTGCTGCCGAGGTGGGAGGAATTGTTCCAATGTGTGGCTGCTAGGCAAGGAGTGTAGGTAGATGTGTTTTTGCGATTTCGCGAGAATTGGGTAAGAGATGGGCAGACTAGATGCTGTTTATGCTACCTTGCCTCTTTGGGCCCAACATGGGGCAGTAAGCGCTTATGGGCTGTATTGGCATTGGGCGCGATTTGGCCCCGGTTATATGCGGCACGTGAGAGAGTACGAAAGGCGCGAGGGCTTCAGTTCTACGCAATGGAGAGCCTGGCAAAGCAGGAGGATACAAAGCCTGTTGCGAAGGGCCGCCACACAGGTGCCTTATTATCAACAGGAGTGGGGGAAATCTGAGCGGCAGGCAGCGCAAGCGGGGCGATTGGAAGATTTGCCTCTGCTTGAGAAGGATCCGATACGCGATAACCCTGAGGCATTCGTTCGACAAGACATGCA
>JBBRVL010000227.1:0-6507 GCA_038246925.1 Chloroflexia bacterium | reverse complement strand
TCGAGTATGGTTGAGGCGAATGCTTCGCTGTCGAGGGGGTCGAGGAGGATGCCGTTCTCGCCGGGGATTATGGCTTCGGGTATGCCGTCGAGCCTTGATGCAACTACGTAGCGCCCAGCCGCTGCTGCCTCGAGCGCCACAAGGCCGAAGCCTTCTATATCGTTTTGCACGGGTATATTTGGCATTACGAAGAGGTCCGTCACATGGTACGCTGCCCTGAGCGTGTCATCGTCCACACGCCCCAGCAACCCGACGTGGTCCTCCAGGTGTAGAGAGGCAATGCGGGTTTCAATCAGATCGCGTTGCGGACCCTCACCGACAATCAGGTAGCAGATGTCCTGCCTGTGAGCCAGTATTCGAGGCATGACCTCGGTCAGGAAGTAAACCACTCCCTTGCGCTCGATGAGGCGTCCCACGGTAAGCAGCACCTTGCGTTCGCGCAACACGCGCCCGGCTGATGTCTGGAGGTTTCGCATCCCCTGGGAAGTGTACTGGTCGGCAAACTCTACCAGGTTCACGCCATTCGGAATGACGACACAGAGCGCAGATGGCACGCCGCGCCGGATGCACTGTTGGCGGGTGTAGCTGCTCACGCAGATAACTTTGTCCATGCGGCGCAGGCACTTAGGTATGATCCACTGGTAGAGACGGTTGGAATAAGTCACGTCGAGGCCATGAACTGTCACCACCACAGGCACGCGCAAGAGGGTGCGTAGGGCTAGGCCGAGAGGGGTGAGGAGGGCGTCGGATAGGTGGATAAGTCTGACCTGATTCGAGCGTGAGACAAAAAGCACGCTGCGCAGGAAAGCATATACGATAAAGAAAGGCACCAGGAGTGTGGAGCCGCCCCAGTAGATTGTGCGCGTTGGGGTCAGCCTGCCGACCTCCCTGGTGAGGGCTTGGCTGAGCTTTTGCATGCCGCCCACAGAGGGTGGGTGCTTACGCGTGATAAATAAGATCATAGATACTACGATTTTGGATTTTGGATTTTGGATTTTGGAAGGCTGAGTAACACACTCCAAAATCCAAAATCCAAAATCCAAAATTAACAAGCTCCCTGGACCAACTCCTCATAAAAAGCTAATTGTTCCGAGGCCAGGGCGTCCCAGGTGAACCGCGCCGCCCACGATTGTCCTTTTTCAGCCGTCACGCGTCGCAGCTCTGGGTCGTTGGCTACTTCAATCATTTGCTCAGCCAGCGCACTTGCGTCTCCGGGGGAGACTAGCAGGCTGTGCGCCGCCGGATATTGTGGTGCCGCGTCCCGAACACCCACGATATCAAACCCGACAACCGGTGTGCCTGCCGCTCCCGCTTCGATGGCTGTGAGGGGCCATGCCTCGTAGCGCGACGGCATCGCCAGCATCAGCGCAGACTTCATAAGCCGAGCCGCCTCATTCTGGTCAACTTGCCCCACCAGCTCGATCCTATCTTTGTAGTCACTCTTTTCCACCAACGAGGTGAGTTTTGCAAGTTGCTGCTCGGTGCCGCCTCCCGCTATAACGAGCCTGATGTCCGGCAGTTGCGTTGCGCACTTGCTGAACGCTTCGAGCAGAATATCAAGCCCCTTTTGGTAGAGGTCAATTCTCCCGAGGAAAAGTATATATTTCTTGTCGCCTGGCCGCTTATATTCTCCTGAGTCTAGTGTAAAGGCGTTACCGGCGCTGTTTGGGACCACTCTTATATTAGCTTTCTCGCCGCGCAAATATCGCAACTGCTGTGCTATGCCCGGTGAGACAGCTACAAAATTGCGGAAAAGAGAGAGAAGCGGCCTTTCGGCCAGTCTGGGTAGCACGCCTCGTACTCCATATTTTCTCAACGCATGTTGGCCGGACAGGTTTTGCACGCTGGCAACAGACGGTACACGCCTGTTCCATATAGGCGCGCCGACCGGAGAGAAAGGCGAAACATCCTCGATGACTATATCATAGCCCCCACGCTTTATCAAGAAAGGCGATAGGAGAGTAAACGTGAGCCTGCTGGCTGCATACGAGCGCCTGCTGCCAATGTGCCGGTAGTTTACCCCTTGCCTGGTGTGCTTCCGACGAGCATCAGGGTAGTTGCCTGAAAGCACCTGTACTTTATGCCCACGCTGCGCGATACGGCTGTATATCTCAAGCGTGCGCGTGGCGCCGCCGCCGCCGAGCCAGGGGTTGTCTATATCGTCGTAGATGACATGTAGAATGCGCATTTGCTAAAGTCGGGAGGATATAGCGCCCCAGAGAAGGACGCCAAGCATCGACCAGAGCCGCGAAAGCACAGCCGAGGCGGCAGCTACGGCGACCGGCAAGCCAAGAGCGCCGGTCAAGAAGCCGATGATAATCCCTTCCCGGACTATCAGGCCCTGCGGAACGAAAATGGCTGCGTACCCGGCCAACCACGCCGCCGTGAATACACCTGTCAGGGCCGGGGCCTGTGCGACGGGCAACCGGGGATAGAGCGCTGCCACGAGCGCAAACGACATCAGTCCGAAGAGCATCCAATTGAGCGCGTAAGGCCATAGAAGGCGCATCATGTCTTTCGGTCTCATATTTACTTCGATAGGCTCGCGCTTCATGCGTTTGAGGAGCCAGTTCAGTAATGTAAACATTAGGTTGGGCTGAAAGACAAACACAAGTAGCGCGATAAGCATCAAGAGTGCAAGCCAGGGCGCGAACTCCGGCCAGACCAACAGGCTGAGAAGGGCAACGACTGCCGCAGCGAGCGCGTTGAATGCGGTCTCGAGGAGCACACTGAGAGTAGTAATCCCCTTTGGCAATCCTTCTTTCTCGGCCAGGTATACCCTGCTGACGGCATGCCACATTCCCCCTGGAACGAAACCTGCAATCGATGAATGAAAGACGAGCCTCATGCTTCGCCGCCACGTCAGCCTGTATCCCAACTGCTTGACTATTGCCCACCAGCCGTAGGCTCCCAGCGGCCCGCGAACGAAAATCAAGGCGAATGCCAGTCCCAGGTAGAGTGGATCAAACTCCCAATCATAGGCTGCAATGTCAGGCGCGAGCCTGTAGAACGCAAGCCCAAAGAAAAAGAGCACCAGCGCGATAGCCCCCACCTGCAAGGCGCGCCGCACCCTGGGCAGCCCAAGCAAATAGACTGCTTTACCATTCCACGCTTGTCGCTCGTCGCTCAATATCCCAGGTACCGGGCAAAGATAGGCTTCAGGTCGGCTTTTGAATGGGCCTGGAGCATGGCCTGGAGATTGGCCGAAGTTGCCCTCTTGCCTTTATAGGTCGAGTAATAGTCGCGCAGGGCGGCGTAGAAATCGGGGTCTCCCATGGCGCGCCGCACCTTGTCCAGCATCAGGGCACCACTGTCGTAAATCGCCGCGCTGTACTGGTTTTCGTTGGCGAAGCCGCTGAATACGCCTGCTGATACCGGTCTTGCGCTTGTCGCCGCCCTCGTCATCGAGGACCATGATGTGGGGTAAAGGTCGGGGTAATTAGCACGCACGTATTCCGAAGTAATGTAAGTAGCCAGGGCCTCATCGAGCCAGGGGTCGGTAAGCTGGTTGTTCCCTATAGTTGAATAGAACCACTGGTGTGCTACTTCATGGACGGGGGTGTACCAGGTCCAGGTGCCCGGCGTGGCGCCGAGATTCAACCAGGAGGCCGGTACAAAGTATGCCATCGGGTATTCCTGTGCGTAATTGTCGGTCCTCTCCAGGGGAACACCCATCTCGGCTATCGTATAGCTCTCGAATGGGTAAGGTCCGATCTCCTTCCCGAACCATGATAGGGCAGGGGCGGTCAACTGCAATTGCCTCTGGCCGTCTGCTTTGTGCGAAGGTAAGAAGTATGCGAGCATCTTCACGTTGCCCACCTGCCGTGTCATGCTCGCGTCATCCAATGGGTTGATGAAGCGGGGCGACACCACGTAGGCAGCATCGCGCACACCCTTAGCTTCAAAACGCCAACGCGCTCCATTTACATCAACGGTAGGTATGCGGCCTGTGCCACCCACAACTAACTTTTCACTCCCGGTCGAGGCTATCTCTACTGAGTAATCGCTCCCGGCGTAATAGCCGAGGTCGCCCAAGTCAGAGTAAGGGTAGAACAACCAGCCGCCGTTCTCCCAGGGCACGAGCGTGGGCAACATATCTCCGAGGCCGAGTATATCGTTGCTCCTATCGTAACCTGTTCGCCCGCCGACGGGTCTAGGTTGCACCTCGAAAGAAAGAGCTATGTTCACCTGAGCGCCGACAGGCACAGGTTTGGAGGCGGTCAGCTCTAGATTTATACCGTGCAGCCAACGGGCTTTTGCCGCCTCCCCGTTCAGCGTAGCCGACTTGAGGTTGAACACCCCATCCCAATGATTCCATACGGCTCGCAGCATGGCATTGGAAAGCAGAGCGCCGGTTCTGTTTGTGAATTGTATCGACTGCTGTACGGTTGTCAGGCGACGAGGAGCAGGGCCGACCTGAATATGCACATCATATTTTGTGGTCAGGTCCGCCTCATGTAAATCGCCGTAACGCCAGTTATAGTAGTGCCGCCCCACATTGCCCATTTCCACCTGTGTCGCGGGAGGGTTGGACGGATTAAACGTCAGGGTACGCCGCTCGAAAAGCTGTACTAGCACACCTTGTGGCTTACCGCCCGCAATCGTAGTCACACCGCACGGCTCGGTAATAGGATACCCAAGGGTCTGAAGCCACCTATCACCCAGGGCAGTGTTGGCATAACGCCAGAATGGTTCGGCCCAGTTGTGCCCCGACGCGGGTTCGTAATGGGCCAAAGGCAGCTGGAGGTCTACAGGCACTTCTCTGCTTCGCGGGTTGAGAGGGTCTCGGGCTATGAACCAACACCCTACCGTTGTGCCCGTGGCATCTCCTTTGCGGTCAGAATGGGGTGGCAGTAGGAAGTCGGCATACGTGGGCCCGACATTTGGATCGTCGCCTACTACCGATACACGGGCCGGACCGATATTCAAGGTGCGATTGTCACCGACCTGCACTTTGCCTGTAACCATCTCGTTAACAAGGAGACCGCTGGTAACGAACCAGGGTGAGCGCGGGTCGGAGCCAGGGTCGTTTACTTCCAGCCGCCCCTTGTCAAAATATTGCACAAGGTGATTGCCCTGAGGAAGACCATCAAACGGCTCATAGTTGGTTCGGAACGGCCCCGGCCCCCACATCCAGGGGCGGGCTGCCTTTCCCGAAGCTACCGGCCCATCATCCCGTTCCCATATCCCCGCGATGGAGGAGTGGGCGAATCCCTCTGGCGGCGCTGTAATCGGACCTGCCTGCTGTAAGGCAAGTAGGGGTAGGGCCTGCGTGATGAGAAGGAGAATTGGCAGAAGTCGGAAGGTCATGGCTCTTCTGAGATTATACACTACGGTGAGCCGTCAGCTATCAGCTATCAGCTATCAGCTTTCTGCCTTCATTGCCAACAAATGAGTTCGCGCCCTGTACCCTTGGCCTAGAGGTTGAAATGAGGGCAGAGAATAGTATACTGGTGATGAGGAGGTGCAGCCATGAGAAGAATCTTGTTCGTGCTTGTACTTAGCTTGGTGCTTGCTCTCCTTGTGAGGGATGGGCTGGCGCGCACTCAGCCTCCTGAGGCTGCGCCAGATAGGCCGCATCTCACGCGAGTCCTATTCTTATATGGCAGCGTCCCTCCAGGCACCGACGAGAGCGAGATGATCCGCATCGGCAACGCGGGGCGTAATGGCTATTCGCAGCTTGCCTCTTTGCTGCAAGAAACACAGGGCCACAACCTTTACGAGCTTGCCGATACCGACCCGGCGGTCAACCCCCTCACGCAGGCTGCGCTCTCCTGGTACGATCTGGTGGTGCTAGGCTCCAACAACCGCCGTTACTCACCTCAGGAAGCATCGGCGCTTACGGCTTATGTGAGCCGTGGCGGCTCGGTGCTTGCTTTATCGGACAGCCGTTTTGGACTCTCACCGGACCGCTCGACCAACGCGCCCGGCGCGGGTGAGCTCAGCGATAATGATCTCATGCAGCAATTTGGGATGCAGATCGAACATGATAATTACCAGGTCATTACCGCAGAGAGTAAGCGATTTGTAGATCCAACCCACCCCATACTGAACGGCCTAATCAGCTTCAAAGGCGAGGGGGTCAGTCTCATCAAGACGCTCGGTCCACCCGCGCAGATAGTTGTGCGCGGTGATGGCCTCCTCCTGACCGACGGGCATACCATTACGGGGCCGGAGTACGCGATAACAGCAGTTGCCACCGTCGGCCTGGGTCGTGTTGCCGCCACCTTCGATCGCAACACTTTCTTCAACGCCGGAGTTGGTAGCGACGGCACAGACCTGAGCGAGTTAGACAACCGCAGATATGCGCTCAACCTCTTCAATTGGCTGGCACGACCGTTAGCTCCTCCAGGGAATAGGGATCAGGGATCAGGGGTTAGGGATTGGTTCAAGGCTATTGCCTTCTGCCTTCTGCCTTCTAATCCCTGATCCCTGATCCCTGATCCCTGATCCCTGATCCCTGATCCCTGATCCCTGATCCCTGATCCCTGATCCCTGATCCCTGAT
>JBBRVL010000226.1:0-6524 GCA_038246925.1 Chloroflexia bacterium | reverse complement strand
TGCTCGAAAAGAACCGAGCAGTAGACTTCGACGACCTCATCATGCTGGTGATAGAGCTTTTCACCGAGCACCCGCAGATATTGAGGAAGTACCAGGAGCGCTACCGCCACGTGCTTGTGGACGAGTACCAGGATACAAGCCACTCGCAGTACATTATGATTAAGTTGTTGTCGGGTCTGCACCGCAATTTGTGCGTAGTCGGAGATCCAGACCAGTCGGTTTACGGATGGAGGGCCGCTGATATACGCAATATCCTTGACTTCGAGAGGGACAATCCTGATGCGAAGGTAGTTGTGCTCGGCCAGAACTACCGCTCGACGCAGACCATCCTCAACGTGGCCGATAAGGTCATCCAGCAGAATACGCAGCGTAAGCAAAAAGAGCTTTGGACCGAGAACGACCAGGGGCTGCCTGTCACCCTGTTTGAGGCTTACGATGAGAATGAAGAGGCCCAGTATGTGGCCCGCGAGATAAGGCGGCTCACAGCCACTTATTCACACAAGGATATAGCGGTGATGTACCGCACGAACGCCCAATCCCGTGAGATCGAGCAGGCGTGTATGCTTTATAACCTGCCTTACCAGCTAGTAGGCGGGGTAAGGTTTTATTCGCGTAAAGAGGTGAAGGATGTCCTCTCCATCCTGAAGGTGATACATAACCCGCAGAGTAATGTCGATTTCGCCAGGATAGTGAACAACACGCCGCTCGGCAAGGGTATAGGCGCGAAGACGATGACCGACCTGGGTGCTTACGCCGTAAGGTTGGACTTGTCGCTGTACGAGGCAATGCACGCGGCGGTGAAGAGCCAGAAGCAGAATAAAGGTGAGGAATTGCCTCCCGGCAGCCCGGTCTTTACGGGCACTACGGCCAAGTTCGGTCCGCTCCTCTCCACTGTAGAAGAGTTGATCGCCTCCAGGAACGAGCTTCCGGTGGTCGGGCTGCTCGATCTGCTGCTGGAAAAGACGCGCTACCAGGAAGCGCTTCAAGACGGCACACAGGAAGGCGAAGAGCGCTGGCAGAACGTGCTTGAGCTTCGGACCGTGGCCGAGAATTACGCTGACATACCAACGTCGGAGGCGCTGGGCAAGTTCCTGGAAGATGTGGCGCTTATTGGGGATGTCGATACCCTCAAAGAGGAAAAGGACGCTGTCACCCTGATAACACTTCACGCAGCCAAGGGGTTGGAGTTTCCTGTGGTGTTCATAGTCGGCATGGACGAAGGCATTTTGCCCCACAGCCGCTCGCTGGAAGACGAGAACCAGATGGAGGAAGAGAGGCGTCTGGCTTATGTTGGTATCACGCGAGCCAAAGAGCGTCTTTACATGGTATACGCTTTCAGGCGCACGCTCTACGGCATGACGCAGATGAACGGCCCCTCGCGCTTTATAGCCGACGTGCCGCCGGAGCTTGTCACAGGCCGCGACCCCGGCACCGCCTTCCAACCGGCGCTTTTCGGCAACAAACGGAGCACGGTGCCGGAGAAAGGTCTGAGCGCGGAAGATATACTTCGGGGAAATGTGAGTATATACGGCAAAGGCAAGCCGCAGACCCCAGGAATGAGACCAACTTCGCACCGCGTGGAGAAAAGACGCGAAGAGAAGCGGGAAGAGCGAAACGTGCGCCTGAATATCACATCAGCATCGGAGTTCCGTGACAGGCAGCAGGGTACGTCAGGCAGCAATCCGCCACTTAGCAACAGCTTCAAGGTGGGAGAACGGGTGAGGCACCATGCATTCGGTCCAGGGCAGGTGCTAGCCGTGAAGCCGAGCGGGCCGGACCAGGAAGTGACGGTGATGTTCCAGAGCGTCGGCACGAAGAGGCTTCTTGCCAGTGTGGCGAAGCTGGAGAAGATTTAGCCTCCAACAACGGCACTATTTATGCTCTGGAAGGAACTATTCGGTCTACGAGTCGTTATAATAGGGCAGGGTTCACACTTATAGGAGGGTACCCACTATGAAGAAACGACTTTTCCACGGCCTTATAGGCCTCGTTCTGGCCTGCATGATGGCAGGAATCCAACCAGGGTCGCTGAATGCATCCGCCACGCAGCAAGCAGATTGCATGGCGTTCAAGGAGACAGGCAAGAGCATCTGCGGCAAGTTCCTGGCCTATTGGAAGGCGCACGGCGGCCTGGCCCAGCAGGGCTTCCCTATCAGCGCCGAGTTTAGAGAGGTGTCGGATGTAGACGGCAAGCCGTACACCGTCCAGTATTTCGAGCGTGCCGTGTTCGAGCTTCACCCTGAGAACAAGCCTCCGTTTGATGTGCTTCTTTCTTTGTTGGGGAGCGCTACGTATAAGCTAAAGTATCCCAACGGCGCACAAGAGTTGCCACCCGACATGAGGGCTGACGCGGGAATCTTCTTCCCACAGACCGGCAAGTCGGTGCGGGGAGTGTTTCTACAGTACTGGCAGAAGAACGGCGGTCTGGCCCAGCAAGGCTACCCGCTTACCAATCTCGTGATGGAGAAGAGTGATCTGGACGGGAAAGAGTATGTCGTGCAATACTTTGAGCGGGCCGTGTTCGAGCTACACCCCCAGGAGGTAGCGCCTTTCAACGTACTCCTCAGCCAGCTAGGCACTATGCAATTCAAGCGGAAATATCCCAACGGCGTCGGCAATACCCAGAGTGTGCAAGCTGGTACATGGGGCGGAACTGATATTCGCCTGAACGTAGCGGCAGACGGTAACCGCTTTGAGTTCGGCTGCGCCCATGGGATGGTAACACAGCCGATATTACTGGATGCCAAGGGCAACTTTGATGTCATGGGAGAGTTTGTCTTCGAGAAGGGTGGGCCTATATTCGAGGGCCAGGCCGAGGACAAGCACCCCGCCCGCTACACCGGCACAGTCACCGACGGCAATATAATGGTCGTCACTATCTTCATCACCGACCAGAACAAAACGCTCGGCCCGTACAAGCTGACGTTGGGCGCGCCGGGCAAGGTAGTGAAGTGCCTGTAAGGAGTTGTTAGTTGTTAGTAAAACGTGAACACTTATGGCTGGTTACCAACAACTAACAACTAACAACTCAAACCAGATTTTCTATCTCCACAGGCTCTATCTCATCGGCCGGTTCGTAGCCGAAGATGCGGGAGAAGAAGTAGAAGGTGCCGTCCAGGGAGCGCTTGATGTTCTCAGCTTTGCGGAAGCCATGCTGCTCGCCCTCGAAGGGGAGGTAGGCCACAGGCAGCTTCTTCTCGCGCAGAGCATCGACCATCATCACGGCCTGATTGGGCGGCACTACCTTATCTTCCAGCCCTTGCAGCACAATCATGGGGCTTGAGAGACGGTCGATGTGGTGGATTGGGGAGCGTTCTACGTAAAGGTCCTTGCGCTCAGGGTAAGGGCCTATCATGCTGTCCAGGTAGCGCGACTCGAACTTGTGGGTATCTATTGTCATAGCTTCGAGGTCGCTGATGCCGAAGAAGCTCGCGCCCGCCTTGAACTCATCGCGGAAGGTGAGGGCGCACAACGTGGTGTAGCCGCCTGCGCTGCCGCCCATTATCATCAGACGGTCCCCATCTACCCTTCCTTGCTCGGCGAGGTAGAGCGCGCCATTGGTGCAGTCGTTCATATCAACAATGCCCCACTTGCCGTTGAGCCTGCGCCTGTACTCGGTGCCGTAGCCTGTGCTGCCGCCGTAATTTACGTCTAATACAGCAATACCCCGGCTGGTCCAGTACTGGATTTCGAGGTCCAGGAGTGGTGAGGTCTGGCCCGTTGGGCCGCCGTGACTCAAGACAAGCAGGGGAGGCCTCTCACCTTCGGGGGCGCGGTAAACCTTGTTCCTGGGTGCGTAGAAAAAGGCGTGAGCCGTCAGCCCCTCATCCGTTGGGAACTCTATCGCTTCGGGCACTGATATATAGCCGGGATCGATTTCGCTATTGCTTGAGCGTCGTAATACCTCATGTTCCCCGCCCTCAAGATCGAGGTGCACCAACTCTATATCATGGAGCGGGGAGCCAGCCGTGACGACCACCTGACCCGCAGACGAGCAAACAGTTCCTATGGTAGTGTAATCAGTGTCGATTGGCGTAAGTGTCTTATTAGATGTATCGAGAATGGCAAGTCGGGCGAAACCGCGCTCCACTATGGCGCAAACTATACGGTTGGGCGAGATGAATGCATATGTGTTGTAGCCGAACTTCCATTGGGGCGCGCCAAACTCTGCTTGCATTTCGTATAGAGGCTCGATTTGCCCATCGCGGAGGCGATAGAGGTTCCACCAGCCTGTCTTATCAGACACAAAGTGGAGTAGGCCATCGGGCGACCATTCCGGCTGGAATATAGACTCGTCCGGACCGCCCGCCACTTGCTGCTTGTTGGATAGAGAACCGTCTCCTGAGAGGTCAGCTATCCAGAGTTCAGTGCCATCCCAGGGCATGTTGGGGTGGTTCCATGTGAGCCATGCGAGGCGGTTGCCGTCGGGCGATAGGCGCGGGGTTGAGTAGAAATCGTTGCCGGAAGCGATCACCGTGCCGCCGCCTTCGTCGCCATCGAGCCGCACGTATGCCAGGGTATTGACAGCCTCCCTCCCCTCGACGGTGTGGTCTTCGCGCACGCAGAAGAGGAGGTTACGCGCTGTGTCTACACGCCCATCGGCGTAGCGCAGTGCTACCTCAGGGGTGATAGGGTGCGGCTCGGAGCCGGGGTCGACGCGGTACAGACGTTGGTCGGTGTAGTTGGAGAAGAAGACGCTACCGTTCGCAACGGCAAATGCCCCCCCGCCGTATTCATGCACACGAGTGCGAGCATTGTAGGTAGAAGGAGTTACATCCTCGATTTGTCCTTCCGCCGTGCGCTTGACTGCAACGTATCGCCCACCTTCCGAAGGGCGCCCCTCGACCCAGTAAACGTCACCGCCATCTATCTCAACCTGGCCCAGGCTTATCGTATCCGCCACGATCAGGTCTGAGCTAATCGGTGATTTCCAGGAGCCGTAAGGTGCAATGGTAGCGTTTGTCATAAATTATCTGAACTTCCCACCAGTAGGTGAAAGCAAACAATAAAACCTTTGTGTTCTCTGCGCTCTTTGTGTTCTTTGTGATTAAACTTGAGCTACTTCCCCCCATATCGCCAGTCGTAATAATGCCTACCGACGTTGCCGAACTGCACTTTGTAGCCGTCAGGCGCGGCGGGATCGAACGTGAGTGTGCGGCGCTCAAACACCTGGATCAGCACGTCGCGGGGTTCTCCGGCTACACTCACATGTGCCCAGTATGCCTCCGAAATCGGGTAGCCCGCCACGTAAATCCAGTCCCAGGTCTGGGCTTTGTAATAGTTCAGAAAGATGTCGGGCAGATTGTGGCCGGTCTCAGGGACGAAGACGGCGACTTTGGCTAGAGCACCCAGGGTCGGGTCGGTGCGAGTGGTGCCGTCGCGCGAGAGAGTGGCCTCGACAGGCTGACCGGTCTTGTCCTGGGCTTTGCTCACATCGGTGCCAGCGCCCAGCTTGTTGAAGGTGGCATAGGTGGGAGCGTCGGCGTTGGGGTCGTCACCCACGAGCATAATGTCGGGTGACTGCTTTGCTTCCCGCTGGGTAGCCCCGGTCACTATCTGGCCGGTAACTAGCTCTCTTGCCAGGGCACCCGGAGTGACAAGGAAGCGCGTGGGTTGTGAGGGGTTAGGGTCAGGGATTTCCATTCGCCCTTTATCGAAGTAGACCACAGCCTGCTTGCCGTCTGGCGCTTCGGCCAATGCTTCTGTGCCTGAGAATATGGCGGTCGGCCCCCATAGCCAGGAGCGCTGCACCTGCCCATTCGCAACCGGCAAGTCCGAAGTGCGCCACTGGAACCAGAACGCGGAATCGGGCAATTTGAGTCGGGTCTTCGGCTGCCAGGTGGCGTTGAAGCCGTCGATCAGCTTTTCGCCCCCTGAGCCGTCAGTGCGTACCAGCCACGACTCATGGGTATAGATTAGCTGGCCGGCCCTGGATGTGGTGCGCGATACTCGCAAAAGCATTGTCTTAGAGTCGGCGGAGAAGCCTGGTGGGCCGTAATCGCTTACTTCGCCGCGGTAGACGGCCTTGTGAGGGTGCGACAATATCAATTTGGGGTTGCGGCCGTCCATATCGGCAAGAAAGAGACGCTGGCCGTCTTGCGCGGTGCTGTTGATGGCGAAGGCGACCTTACCGATGGCTGCCGACCACGACACGCCGGGCCGGGCTATGCCGGGCTGTCTGAAAGAAGTGGCGATGGTGACGAACTCACCGTTGGACATATCAAGGATTCCATAGTTGATGCCATCGGTCATGGCGAGGTGCTTACCGTCGGGCGCCCAACCGCCCGCCACCACGAACTTGCCCACGCCTTCGCCTTTGAGCGCCTCGATACCTACCTGAGAACCTGTGCCGCCTGCTACGTGTAAGATGCGACCAGGCCAGCCACACGCTATGCGGGTGCCGTCACCTGACCAGGCGACAGCCGCCGCGCCTGGTGGGAGTGATGGGATGTCTTCGCCACCGGGTACTTTCCAGGGGGTGCCGCCGCCTGCAGGCACTATACGTAGATCGCCCCTCGCTACCG
>JBBRVL010000225.1:0-6565 GCA_038246925.1 Chloroflexia bacterium | reverse complement strand
GAGAGGGAAGCAGAACCTGGAGTATAATATGCTAGTGAGCATACGTTGTGAGGAGAATCGATGACCACCCTGAATATAGCGCTACCCGATGACATAAGTAATGCCCTGCCCATTGATGAGGAGGAACTGGCAGCTCTTGCTCTCGAAGCCCTGTTGGTTCGCCTCTATGAACGAGGTGATCTCTCGTCCGGTAAGGCATCGGAACTACTCCACGTCTCGCGGCGTGAGTTTCTTGAATTACTCGGCAACTATGGTGTTTCAGCTTTCGATGAGGATGTAGATCTCGCCGCCGAAGCCCAACATGGCCGACTCTGACCCACTTGCTCGACCGGTAGTCTCCAACACAAGCCCTTTGATCAACCTGGCCGGTGTGAGGTTGCTCGACCTGCTCCCAGGGCTGTACGGCACCATCTGGGTTCCCGATGCAGTGAACAAGGAATACACAGCAGGTATGCGCGCTGGCGATCCGAGCCTGGAGAAGTTCGTATGGGTCAAGATCATCACATCTGTTGCTGTGCAGCCCGGATTGCCTCCAGGTCTTGGCGCTGGTGAGGCCGAGGCCATATCTTTGGCTGTTGCTACAAATGCCCGAGCCATACTCCTTGATGAGCAACTTGCTCGCAATGTAGCCAGGAAGAAGGGATTACCGGTGGTTGGCACGCTCGGTGTGCTGGTGGCGGCGAAGCAGAGTGGAATTGCTAGCAGCTGTGAAACCGGCCATTGATTCTATGGTAGCGCAGGGACGTCATATCAGTGAGAGCCTTTACAGGCAGGTGTTGGCTGCTGTGGGCGAGGAGGCGTGAGATCGGCAGGGCCGGTAGTCACCCAGCCGATCCCAATTCGTTCCTGTACGTTTTATGTACCCGTGTTCACTATGATGGAGCTAAAAAGGGATGGTGAGGCACCTGGGTGGGATGCAGTATGGGGCGAGGTAGGCTAGGCGGTTATAAGGGAAATGGCCTCCTCGATTGTCAGCCCACGACCCTCCAACCACTCGCTGTGCGTGGTCGCATAGTCTAACCCGGAGGGTAAGGAAGGTCAAGGTGTGCTCGCAGTCGGTACAGGCTGTTGATATTGGCCTCTGCATAGAAAGTGGGGTGTGATAATGCCGCCAAGAGGTGAGCACAGGTATTCAAGCCTCTCTGAATGGTGTATGATTTGGGTGAACGTCTACACAGGTATCTAGGAGTATAGTATGTTAGTAGCTCGCTTGCGTCTGCTTACCGCTTGCGTGGCGATTCTCTTAGCCATTGTCGTTGGCGGGTGTGATTCGGTGGGCCTCCCCACTTCTGTTACTCCCACTATTGACGATGTACCGACCCCGAGTCATGTCCCAACTGCTGTACCTGGCCCCAGCACGTTCTCAGGCACCTATATGTTTGATGGACGCCCCGACTTCATTTACTTTCTCAGCATCACCCAGACGGGCAACGAGGTGGCAGGTTTTTTGAACAATGTTAATCCAGACGGAAAGGGCGGCACAAAAGCGACTACTCTTTCTCTGAACGGCACAACCGATAGCGATGTTGTTACTTTGTATGCAAGCTCTACTGGCCGGGTTTATACCCTTAGCAAAACGAGTGCGGAGGACGGAAGCCTTGGATTTGTTTTCTCCTTCCCTACTGACTCCGGTCAGATAGCAGCCCATGAAGTGACACCAGCATCACAATATGAATTCAACAGCCTACTTGCTACATGGCAAGCTGCAATGAGTGACCAAGAGCAAGTCACGCAGGATATTCTAGCCAAATCTAAGACGCTGGATGAGTGGATCAACCATATTGAGCAGGCGACTGGTTCGTTCAACGATTCTATAGGGTCACTACAAGAAATTCTGTCTCCGGGTATTAATTATGGTAATTTTTACACCGAATCTTCGGATATTCAGGGGATTCGTGATGAACTCGTCACCGTAAAGGACAAAGCGGCTGTTAAACAAATGTCTTGTTCAGATATTGAAAGCGTAGACTATTACTATGGGAGCATGAAATATAACTACGATGAACTTGGTAAGCGGCGAGGTGAGTTCGCAAAGGAAGTCAGCAGCCTGGAAGCCTCGCTCAGTCAGGTAGAAGCCTATATTACAGAAACCCAAGATGCAGCACAGGTGCTCGATGAGGCAATTAAGAATAGTGCATATCCTTATGGCGTCGAACCCTTCCCTGGCGATGAGCTAGCGCCCATTAGCTCCTACCAGGCAGCGGCGGATGCCGCTCGTAACCAATTACCTGATTTGAAGGCGACCGATGCTGCCAATCAGACGACAGCCGATTCCCTGATGGCAGAGGGTAAGTCCGTGCTGGACGGTGCAAAGGCGTTAGTAAACTGCCCGCCGTGACTTGTGATTGAGAACGAAGGATACTGAGCAGACCACGTTTGACATAGAGTAATGGATACCTACCTGCCCATCCTCATCGCCGTTGTACTGCTGCTAGTACTTGGTTTTGTACAGATTCGGTTAGCGCACAATATGGTCGTGCAGAAGTACAAAGAGTTGGAGGAGTATTCGCAGAAGTTCGATGCGTTCGCAACCCCTTTGCTTAAAGGCTCTTTTGATGGCGACCTGTACAAATGGCTAACCCTCCACGTCAACCATATCCATCAGGTTCTAGGAAATGATGGATATTATGGAGAGTTTACCAAGCCCTACACCAGGGAGGTCTTCTACAACTATGCCATCATTCCGAACCTGCTGTCTGAACTTCGTAAAGGGGACGAACGAACTCGCAGTCATATGATAATGATGTGCGACGACGCACTGCTGAGAGGCATGGGCACTATAAAGCAGGGAGGCCGTGAGCTTGAAGCGGAGCGCCGCAACCCCCTCATCTGGCTGCGAGAAGGCGTGCGTTTTGTTGCCACCCTGCCCATCCGTCTCTTTTTGTGGTTAGGTCTTCGTAGAGAGAGCAGCTTCGAGGAAGCGAGCGGCGGCGTATTTGGACGTATCTTGACGCTTGCGGCCTGGCTCATCGGCCTGCTGGCAGCCATTATCCAGATCGCCCAGACATGGGGACCGCTAATGGCCTTCTTTGGATTTGAACACTAGCTGGGCTGGCCGGCACGCGAGTAGGCGCATCGGGCGAAATAGAGGCGAGTTCGCAACTTGGGCTAGAGCAGGGTACGCTCATACTCGCCATACCTGATTATGTGTCCACAGGCTCACGATGATGGAGCTGAAGGGGATGGTGAGGCACCTAGGTGGGATGCAGTACGGGGCAAGATGATAGACATGAACACCCTGGAGAGAATGTGCAGCAAGCATTGCAGTTTCAGCCGCTAACATCCGAACGCTGGGAAGACCTTGAGAGGCTGTTCGGCGAGAAGGGGGCTTTTGGCTGCTGCTGGTGCATGTGGTGGCGGCTGACAGGCCCACAGTACAAGGAGTGCCGGGGGCAGGCTAACAAAGACGCATTTAAGGCAGTGGTTGAAGCAGGGGAAGTGACCGGTATCCTGGCTTATTCCGGCGATGAGGCTATAGGTTGGTGTGCGATTGCCCCTAGAGAAGCGCACTTACGGCTGAGGGAAGAGCGCATCCACATCCTCAAGAAAGTAGACGATCAGCCTGTGTGGGCTGTCACCTGCTTTTTCATCGCGAAGCCGTTCAGGCGGCAGGACGTTACACTGAAGCTGCTCCAGGCGGCTGTAGAATACGCCGGGCATCAGGGCGCCAGGATAGTTGAAGGCTACCCCCTCGAGCCTGAGCATAGACCCACCGGCGAGGGCGCTGCGGCTGTCGGTCTAGTTACCACTTTCCGTAAAGCAGGGTTCGTAGAAGTAGCTCGCAGGCACGAAGCTCGCCCTGTTATGCGGTATTTTATTGACGCGCGGTCCGGTGTAAAGTGAGGGTCCATGTCTGACTCACGTGACTTTACCTCAGCTAGGGCTAGTTAGCCGCTTATCTCCTGCTCGATAGATGCTGTCATATTGCCCATATTCGGTATGGCCGCCCTGATGCAGGCCCTGGTGGTAACGTATCTACAGCTGTGCTCGCGCCCGCACCCAATGTAAGGTGGTGTAAGAGCCTGCCGCAGCATCCAGGCTCGTAGAATGACCTGTACAACAACTATTGGTAGGTGGCCTCGGCATCGAGGGTCAGTGAAGTAGCTCTATTCGACAGTTTGTTTGTCATCACTTCCATCGTTTTCTCTCCTCTTGTGTAATAATTGCGCATCACCCTGTCTTAAACTTTTCAGTCTGCGTGCCTTGTAACAAAGTTATTGTAGGAGAGTCTAAAGCGATTCGCAGCCAAACAGTTTACGCCGGTAATGTAAACTTGTTTATATTTCCGTATACCAGCCGTAGAAATGTAGAAGCCGAGCCTACGATCAGGCTCGGCTTCTACATTATCGCCCATTCTCGTTAGTTTTCCGGCATTGGCTTGCGATACGCCGTAAACGTCTTGGTCGTCTGGAAGCCCATGCTCTCGTAGAGCTGGCGGGCGCCGTTCGGGTTGTCGGTGTCCACGCCCAGGGCGGCTTCGGTCATGCCCAACTCTTTGTGGAGGCGGAAGCTGCTAGCGATAAGGGCCTTTGCGACGCCCTTCTTGCGCCAGGGACGGCGGATGCTGATGTTCTCGGTCCAGCCTCGTTTGCGGTTGAACTTCTTGTTGCCCTCTTCGTCTATGAAGTTGCGCACCATGCCAACCACCTGGTCGCCGTCCCAGGCCACCTGCCAGAGGTGAGGCTGGAAGAGGTGGTGGTCCTGCCACCGCTTGAAGTCTTCTTCCTCGGTGGTCCACTCGCCCCAATGGTCCTTGAACGCCTCAACCTCGGCCTCCCAGATAGCGCGGAACTGCTCAGGCTGTACCGGGCGTATCTCTATCCCTTCGGGAAGGGGCATGTCGGGTATGTTCTCCAGGTCGGGCCGCACCATCTCATAGAAGTTTCGCACCGGGGTATAGCCTTCACGTCTTATTAGCTGTTCCATGCCCGGCGTGGTGTCGGAGGAGCCTACGTCGAAGAAGCGGCTCGTGGCGCTGGTGTGGCCCCTGGCTATCTCCTGAAGGCGGGCCTCGCTGTGGCGGAAGAGGGCGGTGCCGATGCCCTTGCCCCTCCATTCGGGGACAAGATTGCCGAAGTGGCCGTAGATGTGGGTGCCGTCAAGCTCGGACCACCACATTACCCGCTTGTAGCCGATCAGCTTGCCGTCCATCTCGACCATAACCATGTCCTGGTAAGGGTCGCAGTTCTTCAGGTTTGCGTATTCGCGGGCCAGGGACTCGACTGTGGAGACCTCTTCGTCTTTGTCGGCTTCCCTGCTGGCCGTCGCTATCTGGGCCATCTGCGGGTAATCCGATTCGCCGCGGAACCGGCGGAAAGAAAGGCCAGGGTGGTCGGGCGCGCCGGGGATCGTCAGCGTGTCGTTGATTGTTGCTTGCATCAGGGTCTCCTTCGGAAAATTACGAATTACGAATTACAGGTTACGAATCAGATAGAATATCTTTTATTCGTAAATTAGAGGGCAAATTGCTGCTGTGAGGGTTGCATTTCTGGACCGCGTGGGTCACATCTTACCATCGCAGCTAGATACGTACATCAGCCCCAGGTTGTATTTGTCACGTCCATCGGAAGGCCCACCACTTATGCCCAAATGCTTTATAATTGAAGCAATCACGAACAATATGGAGAGTTGAGAGTTAGTTCGCAATCAGTCTGGTACTTCAAAACTAACAATTAGCAACTCGTACGGAGGGAAAGATGGGGAACGAGCGGCGCAGGGTGGTAATTACAGGTCTGGGCGCTGTATCGCCTGTAGGCAATGATGTACGAGCTTCATGGTGTGCGGTAGTTGAAGGCCGCTCTGGGGTAACAGCCATCACCCGTTTCGATGCATCGACGTTCGAGACACGCATTGCCGCGGAAGTGAAAGGCTTCAACGCCGAGGCTTACATATCCGCTAAAGAGATACGCCGCATGGACCGCTTCAGCCATTATGCGATTGCGGTTTGCAAAGAGGCAGCCGCCCAGGCCAACCTCACCATTACAGGCGACAACGCCGAAGAGATAGGGGTAATAATGAGCTCGGGCATTGGTGGCATCGAGACACTGACCGATGCAGTGCTGGTTATTGACCGGAGGGGGCCGAACAAAGTCAGTCCCTTCGCTCTGCCAATGCTGCTCACCGACATGGCGGCGGGGCAAGTCTCTATTCAGATGGGGATGAAAGGGCCTAATTTCGCCGTTATATCAGCCTGCTCGTCGTCTACCGATGCGATAGGGGTGGCGGCTGACATGATCAGGTACGGGCGGGCTAAAGCGATGTTCGCGGGCGGCTCGGAAGCCACTGTCAGCACGGTCGGTATAGCTACGTTTGGGGCTATGAACGCTCTCTCGACGCGCAATGACGAGCCTGAGAAGGCATCGCGCCCCTTCGATAAAGAGCGTGACGGCTTTGTTTTGGCGGAAGGTGCCGCCGTGCTCTTGCTAGAAGACCTTGAGTTTGCCCGTGCGAGGGGAGCTAATATACTGGCGGAGGTAACGGGCTATGCCTCGACCGCCGACGCCTCACATATAACTGCCCCGGCTGAAGGTGGCGAAGGAGCAGCGCGAGCCCTGACCAGGGCAAT